>NZ_JAIQLH010000107.1 GCF_020037025.1 Streptomyces huiliensis
GATCCACGTGCCCATCAACCTCTGCGGCAACACCATCAACATCGTCGGGCTGCTCAACCCGACCAGCGGCAACGTCTGCGTCAACGACTGACGCACCGCACCCCGACGACACCGGGCGCGACCGCGCCGGGCCTCCGCTCCGCACGGCGGAGGGCCCCGCGGGCCGGCGCCCGCCCGTGGCGCCCCCCGACCCGGTCGGCGGGCGCCACGCCCGTGTCAGGAGACGGCGGTCCGGTCCTCCGCCGCGGTGCCGTCCGCCGGTTCCGTCCCGGCCCCGGCGGGCGCGGGGACGGCGATGGCCGTGACGACGAGGCCCTCGCCCGCCGCCCAGCGCCCCTCGAAGCCGTCCAGCCGACGGCCGCCGACGACAGGGCCCGGGACCAGCAGCCGGGCCGCGAACGTCCCGGCGATCGGGTCGACGGTCAGCTCCGCCTCGTCGAAGTCCAGCTCCAGGCCGGTCAGCGGGTACCAGGCCTTGAACACGCTCTCCTTCGCGCTGAACAGCAGCCGGTCCCAGTGCACTTCGGGGTGCTCGGCCGCCAGGTCCGCCAGCCACAGCCGCTCGGCGGGGCGCGACACCATGTCGAGGACGCCGTCCGGGAGCGGCCCGTTCGGCTCGGCGTCCACGCCGAGCGACGCGGCGTCGGCGGCGCGCGCCACGGCGGCGCCCCGGAAGCCCAGGCAGTGCGTCATGCTGCCGACCACGCCGGCCGGCCAGCGCGGCGCGCCCCGCC
>NZ_JAIQLH010000108.1 GCF_020037025.1 Streptomyces huiliensis
GTCCGCGCCCGCGGCAGCGACGTCGCCGCCGGCGACCTCGCGCTCGCCGCCGGCACCGTCCTCGGCCCCGCCCAGCTCGGGCTGCTGGCCGCGATCGGCCGCGGCACCGTGACCGTCCGCCCGCGCCCCCGCGTCGTCGTCCTCTCCACCGGCAGCGAACTCGTCCCGCCCGGCACCGAGCTCGCCCCCGGCCGCATCCACGACTCGAACAGCTACCTCCTCGCCGCCTGCGCCCGCGACGCCGGCGCCCTCGCCTACCGCGTCGGCGCGGTCGAGGACGACGCCGCGACGCTGCGCGCCACTCTGGAGGACCAGATCGTCCGCGCCGACGCCATCGTCACCAGCGGCGGCGTCAGCGTCGGCGCCTACGACGTCGTCAAGGCGGCGCTCACCGGGCTCACCGGCGACGAGGGCCGCGTCGAGTTCCGCCGGCTGGCCATGCAGCCCGGCAAGCCGCAGGGCTTCGGCCGGCTCGGGCCCGGCCGCATCCCCCTCTTCGCCCTCCCGGGCAACCCCGTCAGCGCCTACGTCTCCTTCGAGGTCTTCGTCCGGCCCGCCCTCCGCGCCATGATGGGTCTCGAACCGCCGGAGCGCCCCGTCGTCCGCGCCGAGTGCGCCGAGCCCGTCGGCCCGTCGCCGAAGGGCCGCCGCCAGTACCTGCGCGGCCGGTACGCGGACGGGCGGGTCACCCCCGTCGGGGGCGCGGGATCGCACCTGGTGGGGGCGCTCGCGCGGGCCGACGCGCTGATCGTCGTCCCCGAGGAGACCACCTCCGTCCCGGCGGGCGCCGAGGTGGACGTCATCCTTCTCGACTGACCACCGCCGGCTCCGGGTACGGTGGCACCCCACTCCAGCAGAGCTGGCCTTGGCCTTTGGACCGGGAGAACGATGAGCAGCACCCAGCCCCCACCCGCCCGGCTGACCCACCTCGACGACGCGGGCGCGGCGCGCATGGTCGACATCACGGCCAAGGACGTCACCGCCCGCACCGCGCGGGCGAGCGGACGGGTGCTGGTCGCGCCGCGCGTGGTGGAGCTGCTGCGCGGCGAGGGCCTGCCCAAGGGCGATGTCCTGGCCACCGCCCGGATCGCCGGGATCATGGGCGCCAAGCGCACCCCGGAGATCATCCCGCTGTGCCACCCGCTGGCCCTCTCGGGCGTCACCATCGACCTCGCGGTGGGCGACGACGCCATCGAGATCACCGCCACCGTCCGCACCACCGGTCGCACCGGTGTCGAGATGGAGGCCCTGACCGCCGTCACCACGGCCGCCCTCACCGTCGTCGACATGGTCAAGGCGGTCGACAAGGCCGCCGTCATCACGGACGTCCGGGTGGAGGAGAAGTCCGGCGGGAAGTCCGGCGACTGGCGGCGCCCGTGAGCGCCCCGGACGTTCCGGCGAGAGCGCTGGACACCCCCGCGAGAGCCCTGGCCGACACCCCTGTGAGAGCCCTGGTCGTCACCGCCTCCAACCGCGCCGCCGCCGGCGTCTACCCCGACCGCGGCGGCCCGCTGCTGGTCACGGGCCTGACCGAGCTCGGCTGCACGGTCGACGGCCCGGTGGTGGTGCCCGACGGCGACCCGGTCGAGGCCGCGTTGCGCACGGCCGTCGCCGAGGGGTACGACGTGGTGGTGACCACCGGCGGCACCGGCATCTCGCCCACCGACCGCACCCCCGAGGCCACCCGGGCCGTCCTGGACTACGAGGTGCCCGGCATCGCCGAGGCCGTCCGCGCCGAGGGGCTCGCCAAGGTGCCGACGGCCGCGCTCTCCCGCGGCCTGGCCGGCGTCGCCGGGCGCACCCTGATCGTCAACCTTCCCGGTTCGACGGGCGGGGTACGGGACGGCCTGGCCGTCCTCGGCCGGCTGCTCGCGCACGCCGTGGACCAGCTGCACGGCGGTGACCACCCCGGACCCGCGCCCCGGACCCCGGCATGACCATGTGGCCGGTGGCGCTCCGGGACGGGGACGTCCTGCTCCGTCCCATCCGCATGCGCGACCACCGCGCCTGGCGCGAGGTCAACCGGCGCAACCGGGACTGGCTGCGCCCCTGGGAGGCCACCGTCCCGCCGCCCCCGCCCGGCGGCCCGCCGGCCCGGCGCCCCACCTACCGGCAGATGGTCCGTCACCTGCGGTCCGAGGCGCACGCGGGCCGCATGCTGCCCTTCGTCATCGAGTACCAGGGGCGGCTGTCCGGCCAGTTGACGGTGGCGGGCATCACCTGGGGGTCGATGTGCTCGGCGCACGTCGGCTACTGGGTGGACGAGGCCGTGGCCGGCCGGGGCGTCATGCCGACCGCCGTGGCGCTGGCGAGCGACCACTGTTTCCGCACCCTCGGCCTGCACCGCGTCGAGGTGTGCATCCGCCCGGAGAACGCGCCCAGCCGCCGGGTCGTGGAGAAGCTCGGCTTCCGCGAGGAGGGGCTGCGCCCGCGGTACCTGCACATCGACGGGGCCTGGCGGGACCACCTGGTCTACGCGCTCACCGCGGAGGAGGCGGTGGACGGGCTGGTGAGCCGGTGGCACCGGTCCCGCCTCACAAAATAAAATAAGTGTTCGAATTTCACTGTCGAATGACGGTCGATGTTCGGTTTCGAACCCAACAATCACAAAAAAAGTTCGAGATATCAGCCGGTTCGTGCGACACACCGCGCCAATTGGCGGAATCCGCCGAGCGGACCCCTCTACCGTGTGCAGTGTGAGCAGCAGCGGCCTGATCTACGCAGTCATCGTCGGGGCCTGGGCCGCCTACTTGGTGCCGATGTGGCTCCGTAGGCAGGACGAGCTCAATGAAGCTCGTCCGACGGAACGCTTCAGCACCGCCATCCGGCTGCTGTCCGGACGGGCGGGGATGGAGCGCCGTTACGCCAAGGAGCTCGAACGCGCCGGCGCCTCCGCCGACGCGGAGGCACCGGACGCGTCGGCACCCGGCGCGGAGGCGGACGCCCCGACGGCGCGTCCCCAGGAGCCGGACGCGGCGCCCGCGGCAGCGGTCGCCGCCCGGCCCTCCGGCATGCCCGCGCCCGACCGGACCGCGCCCGACCGGGCGGCCCCCACGCCGGCCGAACGCGCCCGCCGCTCCAAGGTCCTCGCGCGCCGCCGCCGCACCACCGTCCTCCTCTTCCTCGCCTTCACCCTCGGCGCGGTCGTCGCGGCCGTCGGCGGCATCGCCTTCCTGTGGGCCCCCGGCGTCCCGGCGGTGCTCCTCAGCTCGTACATCTGCTACCTGCGCGTCCAGGAGCGGCGGCGGTTCGCCTTCGTCATGGACCAGCGCCGGGCCGAACTGGCCGCGCAGCGGCTCCGCGAGGGCCGCCCGCGCCCTCAGCAGGCGGCGGACCCCACGACCGTCGCCGCCCCCGCCCCCGCGGACACCGTCCGCCGTCCGGCCCCCGCCGCCGCGGCTGAGCCCGAGATCGCCCCGGCCGCCGCGTCGGCGCCCTCGCCCAGTGCGGGCCGCCGTGCCCTGGTCGAGCAGACCGACCACGCGGAGTGGGTGGACCAGCAGCGCGACCGCGGCACCGAGGGCGACGGCTGGGAGCCCGTGCCCGTCCCGCTGCCCACCTACGTCACCGCCCCCGTCGCCCCCCGCGCCGGCGCCTCCGCCGACCTCGGCACCCCGGACACCTGGAGCGCCGCCCGCTCCAGCACCGCCGGCCCCACCCCCGACCGCAAGCAGGCCGACGACCGCCGGGGCGCCCGCCCCCGCCGCCGTCCCCGCGAGCGCGGCCGCACCCCGCTCTTCGACCAGTACGCGGACGACGAGCGCCCCCGCGCCGCCAACGAGTGACCCGGCCGCCCTTCGGAAGCCCCCGCGCTGGTCAGCCGCGGGAGGGTGAACGAAGGGCGATTTTCTTCTCAGCCGGTCGGGGTGCTAGAGTTTCACTCGTTGCAAGGGCCTGTGGCGCAGTCCGGTAGCGCACCTCGTTCGCATCGAGGGGGTCAGGGGTTCAAATCCCCTCAGGTCCACAACACGACTGTTCCGGAGCAGTCACACGAGATCCCGTCCGGCCGAAAGGCCGGGCGGGATCTCGGCGTTTGCGGGGGCGTCAGATCGTGGCGGGCTCCGTGGTGGTGAAGGTCTTGCTGCGCATGAGGAACTCGCCGAGGTAGCCGTCGTGGGGCAGGCCCGGGGTGAGGATGTGCGTCGGGTGGTCGCCGACGTGGAGGTTGCGGATGGTGGGCTCGTCCAGGAGGCGGGTCACCAGGTCGCGGTCGGACGTGAGCGCGGTGAGGGTGAGGGTGTCGCGCAGCGGGGCCAGGCCGTCCGACCGGCTCCACGGCGCGATCCACACGCACGGGAACGGCATCTCCAGGCGCGTCTGCGGGGCGTCGGCGCGGTCCACCTGGAACACCGCCGGGCGCAGCACCGCGGAGCCGTCGCCGAGGTCGGCGGCGATGGTGTCGCCGCCGAGCCGCGCCGTGGCCCCTGCGGCCTCGGAGTGCACGTACTTCTCCAGGTTGCGGGCCTCGTCCAGGGGGCGGACCGGTAGGGCCGCTTCCGCATGTTCCGGGGGCAGGGACGGCAGGGTGGCCAGGCGGCCCGCGATGGCTTCGGCCAGCGGTGCCGGGTCCCCCTCGACGAAGACGGCGGTGGCGTTCACGCACGCGGCGCCGGCCTGCGCGGCGATCGAGTCGACGATGGTGTCGAGGTGCCGGGTGTAGTCGGTGTCGGCGGTGACGAGGATCTTGACCCGGCCCGGCCCGTGCGGGAGGACGGTCGTGGCGGACCGGTACTTGTCCAGCACGGTGTCGTCGCCGTAGACGATGGCCAGGTCGCCGCCGGCGACCAGCTCGTCGGCGGTGCTGTGGTCGGTGGGCAGGAGCACGACGTGGTCGGTGCCGAAACCGGCCTCGTGCAGGGCGGTGACCAGCCGGTGCGCGCTCAGCGGTTCGCGCCGGGAGGGCCGTACGGCGAGGCGGTAGCCGAGGGCCAGCGCCTCCACCCACTGGCTGTGGACGCCGGGGTGGTTGCCGGCGACGAGGGCGGACAGCACGTCGCCGCGCCGGATCCACCGTGCGGTGCCGGCGGCGGTCGACGCGTCCCGGCTGCCGCGCGGCCGGGCCTGGCAGGCGAAGCCGTACGCGCCGGCCAGGCCCGTCGCCAGGGTGCCGGT
The DNA here is from genome assembly GCF_020037025.1 of Streptomyces huiliensis. Classification (GTDB taxonomy): domain Bacteria; phylum Actinomycetota; class Actinomycetes; order Streptomycetales; family Streptomycetaceae; genus Streptomyces; species Streptomyces huiliensis. Next base: position 5,113 of record NZ_JAIQLH010000108.1, read on the forward strand.
GGTCTGCCGGACGACCGACAGGGGCAGGCCGCTGACCCGGGCGACGGCGTGCTCGTACCGTTCGACGGACAGCCCGTCGATCGTGCCGGTGGCGAAGAGCCGGGCCGCCTCCGCCAGGGCCGCCGTCCGTTCGTCCGGCGGGAGCGCCTCCGCCCGTCGCAGGGCCGCCAGGGCGCGCCGTACGTACAGCCGCGGCACCATGCTCAGCTCCGCGACCGGACGTCCGGAGACGTCGCGGATCACCTCCTTCGCCTGCGTCCGGTAGGGGCCGCCGGGGCCGAGGGCGTCGAGACGGAGCAAGGCCATCTCAGTACACCCCCTCGATGACGGTGGTGCCGTCGAACGTCCGGACCGGCTGGATGTCGGCGACGGCGTCGCCGCCGGAGTGCTCGGCGGCGGGCCTGCGGAGCGCGGTGTCGCGTTCGAGGTTGTTGGGGAGCAGCATGCTGCGGCTGATGTGGTTCATGACCACCTGGCCGCGCTCGCCGTACGGCACCGGCTTCCCGGTGTCCGGGTCGACGACCCGCAGGCTGATGAACGGGTGCGGCGGGTCGAAGGTGGACGGCTCGTCGTCGGCGAGGCCGGCCCGCTCGTACATGCCGCCGCCGACCATGGTGCTTCCGTAGAAGCCCAGCAGCTGGGCGTCGGGGAACACCTCGGCGCGGAGCAGGGCGCGGGTGTCGAGGTTCATGGAGGAGCCGCCCCAGATGAGGGTGCGGACCTTCCGGTTGATGAGCTCCGACAACTCCTCGTCGCCGGCCATCGCCTCCAGCAGCGGGGGCGTGGTGAAGACGACGCCGACGTCCTGGCTCCGCAGGATCGCCCCGACCTGGTCGAGGATGTGCGCCAGGTACCGCTTGGTCTCCTCCGCCCGGCCCTCGGCGACGCACTTCTTCACCCACCGCGGGTCGAGGTCGATGGTGAACGGGACGCCGCCCCGCAGGTGCGCCAGCGTGCGGCTGGTGGGGGCGAAGAGATGCGGTCCGCTCGGGCCGATCGTCAGCCAGTTGACCCCGCGCGGGACGCCGCGGTCGTCCAGGACCGAGGAGTGCCACGAGGTCAGCCGCTCGTGGAGGTCGGGAAGCCAGACGACGCGCTTGGGCGCGCCGGTCGTCCCGCCGCTCTCGAAGATGTCCAGCGGGATCGGCCCGTCCCCGTACCCCCGCGGGACGAGGTCCTCCACGCGGGCGTCGCGCAACTCGTCGACGACGTTGGGGAACAGGGCGAGGTCGGCTTCGGTGCGGACGTCCTTCCGCGGGTCGAAGTCGAGGGTCCTGGCCCGCTCCAGCCAGAAGCGGGAACCGGTCTTGGGGCCGAAGTGCCAGTCCATGGCGGCGGCGAGCAGGTCCGGCATGGACGGCGGACGGTCCCAGGGCGTGTCGAGGACGGACGGCGCCGGGGCGGCGGCGCTCCTGCGGCCGCGCGGCTTGGCGGCGTACTCGGTGAGGACGTCGGAGACCGCGTCCACGACCCGGTCGGCCTCCTCGCGGCTCATCACCAGGGGCGGGCTGAGCAGAACGGTGTTCGGGTTGTTGCGGACGATGACTCCGGCGCGCTCGCGGACCAGCGGCGGCACCCACTCCGCCGACAGCGGTTCGCCGGTGTCCGGGTCCTGGGTCAGCTCGATGCCGAGCATGAGGCCGAACTGCCGTACCTGGCCGACGAAGGGCAGTTCCTCCAGGCGGCGCAGCCGGTCGCCGAGGTGGTCGCCGATCCCGGTGGCGGCGGCGAGGAGGTTCTCGTGCTCCAGGATGTCGAGGTTCCGCAGGGCCACCGCGCAGCCGGTCGCGTGGCCGCTGTAGGTGTACCCGCCGACGACGCCCTCGTCGCGGGTGACGACATCGACGACGTGGTCGGCGACCAGGAGCGCGCCCATCGGGAAGTAGCCGGAGGTCAGGCCCTTGGCGGTGACGATGAAGTCGGGTGTGACGCCAAGCCGTTCGGAGACGAACCAGTGGCCGGTCCTGCCGAACGCCGTGATGACCTCGTCGAGGATGAGGAGGATGCCGTGGGCGGACAGCAGTTCGCGGACCCGCGGCCAGTAGTCGGCGGGCGGTTCGACCACGCCGGCCACGCCGAGGATCGGCTCCCCGATCATCACCGCGATGTTCTCCGCGCCGATCTCCTCGATCGTCTCGCGCAGTTCGCGCAGGCAGTACTCGGTGACGTCCTCGCCGTCGTACATCTCCGGGTGGAAGGGCAGCGGCGGCGTCAGGTGCCGGACGTTCGGCATCATGGGGCCGAAACCCTGGTGGAACATGGGCATTCCGGTGGCCGCGCCGCCGCCGTAGGTGACCCCGTGGTACCCGAGGTGGCGGGCGAGGACCCACGTCCGCTCGCCCTGGCCGCGCCGGTGGTGGTAGAGCCGGGCCATCCGCAGCGCGGCGTCGACCGCCTCGGCGCCGCCGCTCGTGAAGTACACCCGGTCCATCGCGGCGGGTGCCAGGCCGATGAGCCGGTCGGCCAGCTGGATGGAGGGTTCGTTGGAGAACTCGTGGAAGCTGCTGAAGTACTCCAGCTTCCCCATCTGTCCGGCGGCGGCCTCCACCATCTCGCGCCGCCCGTGTCCGACGTGCGCGAGCATGAGGCCGCCGGTGGCGTCGAGGTACTCGCGGCCGTGCGCGTCGCGTAACCGGCAGCCGGACCCCTCCACCATGATGATCCGATCGGCGGCGGCACCGGGCAGGTGCGGGTGGATGAGCCGGGATCGGTCGGTCTTGACCAGGGCGTCTGCGTTGACCAGCGGTGCCGCCATTTCACCCTCATCTCGGAATTTTCGAAATCTGCTTTTCTGGCGTGCCTTCGCGGATGCTAGTGGGGGAGGGGGAGGCTGGAAAGCGGTGGGTTCAACTGCGGAGAGGCGGGGCGGGTAAAGGATCTACGACATCGGTTGTACGGGGCATGAATGATCACCTCCGAATTCGTGTCGGGCCCTGGGAATTCAGGGGTGAATGGCGTCGCCTGTGCGGCTTCGAACGTGTCGAAGGAACTGTTCCGATGTAGGCCACACGGGTGCCGCCATCCGCCGGGGGCACCGCGAACGATGGGCCGGGCACGCGCGTAGGCGCAGGCGGTAGGTGGTGCCGGGGGCCTTCGCGGGGCGCTCGCGCCGTCGCGTGGGCGCCTTGGGGGCGGCGGTGCCGCAGCGACTCCGCGATGTCTTGGAAAACACGGGTCCGGTCGCCGCAGCACTTGAACGATCGGTGCGTTCCCATACGGGTATGGAGGGGAGGGAATTCCGTGTGAGTGCTCCGGGATATCCGTGTCGGCAGGCCCTCTGGAGGCGTCTTCGCCGGTTCCGGTTTCCGGTCGTGGAAAAGGGGGAAGCGGGCGCGGCATTTCGGCTCCCTCGGTGTCCCTGGTGGCTCCCGCGGCGGTCCCCGGGCGTTCGGGCGGGACGGGGCGAACGACTCGGAGGGGGCCACCGGCAGGCCCGAGCGGGCGGTGGGTCTCCGGAAGGAGTCTCCGGAAGGGGCTTGCGCTACCACTACACATGAAGCACTATGTGCGGAGTGGTCAGCCCGTCAGGGCGCCACCCGGCGGCCCGTTCGCCGGAGACCCGAGCCGTCCATCGAAACGAGGGCCCCTTGCGCAAGCTCACCTACTTCGTCGCCTGCTCGATCGACGGGTTCATCGGCGACCCGAGTGGTGACGCGTCCTCCATGTACGCCTACGTCGACGAGGAGTTCCTGGAATACCTCAAGACCGAGTACCCCGAGACCATCTCCGCCGAGGGGCGCCGCCTCCTGGGGCTGGAGTGGCTGGAGAACCGGCGGTTCGACACCGTCGTGCAGGGGCGGGGGAGTTACCAGCTCGGCCTGGACGCGGGGTTCCCCAGCCCGTACGGGCATCTGCGCGAGTACGTCGCCAGCCGGACGCTCACGGAGTCGCCCGACCCGAACGTGACGCTGCTGTCCGGGGACCTCGTCGCCGCCGTCCGCGCGCTCAAGGCGGAGGAGGGCGAGAAGGACGTCTGGCTCTGCGGTGGTTCGGAGATCGCCGGCGAACTCGCGGACGAGGTGGATGAACTCGTCATCAAGACCTATCCGCAGATCTACGGTTCCGGCATGCCGATGTTCGGCTCGGGCTTCCGGGTGGCCGACTTCACGCTGGAGTCGGTGCGCGTCTTCGGCAACGGAACGCTCGTCAGGAAGTACGTCCGCAAGCGGTAGCCGTCGGGGCGGCGGCCTGCCGTCCACCGGTCGTAGTGATCAAGCCATCCCGGCCCCGGGGTGGCTTGTTCGCTTTCTCGTTACATGGGGTTTCGTTGACACTCCTTTGGCATGCCCTTTACTTTTGACGCCCGCCGCACCGGCGTGTGAACCACCCCTTCCCCGCACTTTCTCCAGGAGGACTCCATGGAAAAGCTGATCGAGAAGATGGCGCAGGACGAGGTCTGGCAGCGGTGGGTGGCGGCCAACTCCGCCCAGGCGTCCGCCAAGGACGGCTGCATCAGCGCGACCCCCAAGCAGGGCTGTATCTCCTACAAGTCCGGCTGCATCTCCTGACCCGCGGCCGCTTCCCGGAGGGCATCGGCCTTCCGGGAAGCGGCGCCCGGCGAACGACGTCCCAGCGAGCGAGGGTGCCCAGCCGATGAGATCGTCCATGGACGGACAGCCGACGGCGGATGTCGTCGCCCGCGTCGAACGGATTCCCCTGTACCGGGAGTCGGCCGAGCGGGGGTATTTCCCCGTGCTGGAGAAGGCGGACATCGCCCGGGGATTCCCGGACAACTGGATGACGCCGGAACTGGCCGAGGCGCTCGCCTCGGGCGAGGCCGAATTCGTGCTCTCCACGGGCACCAACCACGCGCGCATGCAGATCATCCGGCCGCCGTACTTCCTGCTGAAGTCCTACTACCGGCTGTGGAGTGAGCACCCCGACATCTCGGACACCTGGCGGGACGGCTGCCGGCGCGTCTCCCTGACCACCGTGCTGGCCACCGAGCACGTCGCCCGCGTCAACGCCGCGAAACGCGGAGCGGAACCGGACGCGGAACCCTCGCTCGACGAGCGGTGGCTCGACGAGCGAACGCTCTACCTCAACCTCCGGCTCGACCCCGGGCTGTGGGAGCGGGGCGAAGTGGAACGCATGCTGGAGGAGATGCGCACGGTCCGGGACGCGCATCCGCGGGGCCGGTACCACCTCGACTGTTCCGGTCCTCATCTGGCGCACCTCGCCGAGAAGGCGGACCGCTGGAAGCTGTGGGACCGTTTTCCCCGGCCTGACAGCATCGTGCACGCCTACGAATACACGCCGATGAACGTCCGACGGTACCTCCGCGAGCACTTCGACTGCCCGGTCGTCGACCTCTTCGGCAGCACCGAACTGGGCTACCTCTTCTACAGCGACCGGCACGGCGCGTACCACCCGTATCTCGACGAGATGAGCGTGGAGCTGATTCCGGTCGCGCCCGGCAGCGACATCCACAGCCTCATCGTCACCAGTGTGCGCAATCCCCATATGCCGCTGGTGCGTTACCGCTCCGGCGACTGTGTCCGCACCGAGGACGGCTCGCCGGATCCCGCCCGCATCACCCGGTTCTGCGGCAGGGAGAAGGAGCTGTTCAGGACGGGGGCGGGCCGGCTGGTGTCCCAGGCGGACCTGGACGACCGGGTCGCCGCGGCCTCCTCGCGGGTCTTCCTGCACCAGTTGCGGACGGCGGGCGAGCTGGACGCCGTACTGCTGTACACGACGTTCGACGGAGCACCCGTCGACGCCGCCGCGGCAGGGGAACTCGCCGACGGCGTACGCGAACTCACCGGCCTGCGCTGCCGGGTGGCGCACCGGGAGCACCTGCCGATCGGCAGGTCCGGTAAGTACGCCTGGCTCGCCGAGGACCGCTGAACCCTACGGACGGAATGACCATGACCGCACAGCCGCACGTGACCGCCGACGACCTCAGGGCCCTGCTGGGCGAAGGGTTGTACGCGGAGGTGGTGGCGTACGCCGCCGCGCGGACGGAGGCGGGGCCGGACTTCGCGGAGCGCCAAGTCCTCGAATGCCTGCGCTACCTGTACCTCGTCTCGCGCCACCGGGAGCGGCTCGCCGGGCTCTTCCTGCCGGTCGAGCAGGAGATCGACGAGATCTGGCACTACCTGATCCTCCAGACCCGCGAGTACCGGGAGTTGTGCGAGGAGCGGCTGCCCGGGCGCTACTTCGTCCACCACCGCAGCATCTCCTACGAGGACTACCAGGAGGAACCGGGCCGCGAACAGGCGCTGGAGGAGGCGCTGCGCTGGATCCCGCTGTACTGCCGGGAGTTCGGCCCGTTCGACGAGGGCGCCCTGCCGCACTGGACCGTCGTGCGCTTCCTGCACGAGGGGATGGGCATGGCGCTGGCGGAGATCGCCGCGCTGGAGGAGGCCGCGGCGCCGGCGGGGCGGGGCGGGGCGTCCGTCTGAGGGGCGCGCGGCCGACCCTCGCGCCGCAGTCGTGCGCCCCCGTAGCACTGCTTGGCGTCGAGCGCCAATTACCTTTGCTGGGCCAGGATTTGGCTATCTTTTGACCAGACGCAGCGGGTAGCGTGGAGGCCAAGGGCTGCTACAGCCGCCTGACCGGCCGGCTGTCGACGACGCCTCCGCGCACACGGCGCGGTGACCACACGACCGATGGTCCACGGTACTCGGGGGAGTATGTGCTGATGGAACGACGGGTCCACGACAGGACCGCCATTCGATCGGTACCGCTGCCCGGCAGCCTCACCGTCCGCTCCTGCCGCCGTACCACGGCGGCGGGGTCCAGGCGGTAGCCCGGTCGTCCGACCGGTCAGGGGTGTGCGCCGTGCCCCTGCCTCACTCCCGCTTTCCGAGCTGCTCCGAGCTGTTACGAGCTGTTCCCGGCTCTTCCGAGCCTTTCCGCGTCGACGGTGACGCGGCACGTGCCGGCGGTCCCCCGACGGGTCCGCCGGCGTCCGACACCCCAGTGCTGACCTTGAACACACCGCGCCCTGCCCGGAAACGGCGGGACGCAGGAGAAAGGCCACCATGAGGTCCTTGATAGCCAACGCCCGGTCCTTCGCCACCCACGTGGCCGAGCGAGCCGACGAGTTCCGCGTCCTGGAGGCCGGTCAACGACCGGAAGTCCTCTTCATCACCTGCTCCGACTCGCGCGTGGTGCCGTCGCTGATCACCGGCGCCCGCCCCGGCGAGCTGTTCGAGCTGCGCACCGCGGGGAACATCGTCCCCTCGTACTGCGGCGACCACCCCACCAGCGAGACGGCGACCATCGAGTACGCGGTCCGCGTGCTGGGAGTGCGCGACATCGTGGTCTGCGGCCACTCGCACTGCGGCGCCGTGCAGGCGCTCGTCAGCGGCGACGACCTGTCCGCCGTGCCGGCCGTGCGGGGCTGGCTGGAGCGGACGGTCGCCTGGCCGTGGAACGAGCCGGTGGAGGCCGGCACGCCCGACCTGGCCGAACCGGTGCAGCGGCACGCGATCGAGCAGCTGGAACGGCTGCGCTGCCACCCGTGCGTCGCCGAGCGCCTCGCCGACGGGCGGATCGGGCTGCACGCCTGGTACTACGAAGTGCACACCGGTGCGGTCAGGGAGCACCGGTCCGACGGGCGGTTCCACCTGCTGTGACACGCGCGTTCGCCCACCGCTCGGGCGACCATCGGCCCCGTCCCCCTCACAGCGCGAGGAACCCGCAGTCATGTTCTCAACCCTCAAGTACCCCAAGAACCTGAAGGACCCAGCCGTCCTGAGGCAGGACTTCCTGGCCTCACTCGTCGTCTTCCTTGTGGCCCTCCCCCTGTGCGTGGGGGTGGCCGTCGCCTCCGGGGTGCCCGCCGAACTCGGTCTGATCACCGGGATCGTCGGCGGCCTGGTCGTGGGCTGCCTGCCGGGCAGCTCCCTCCAGGTCAGCGGCCCGGCCGCCGGGCTCACCGTGCTCGTCTTCGAGGCGGTCCACGAGTTCGGCCTCGGCGCCCTCGGCGCCATCGTCCTGGCCACCGGCCTGCTTCAGATCATCCTGGGCGCCCTGCACTTCGGCCGGCTCTTCCGGGCCGTGTCCGTGGCGGTCGTGCAGGGCATGCTCGCCGGCATCGGGCTCGTCCTGCTCTTCGGCCAGCTCTACACCATGGCCGAGGTCAAGCAGCCGCGCTCCGGCGTCGCCAAGATCACCGGGATCCCGGACCTGATCGGCACGGTGGCGACGGACGCCGACGCCCTGACCCCCTTCCTGGTGGGCGCGGGCACGATCGCCGTCCTCGTCCTGTGGAAGAAGCTCCCGGCCAGGGCACAGATGGTGCCCGCGCCTCTCGTGGCAGTGGCCCTCGCCACGACCGTCTGCGCCCTGGCCGGGCTGTCCGTCGCCAATGTCGAGGTCCAGGGCATCATCGAGGCCGTCCAGCCGCCCGGCGCGGGCGACTTCGGCGAGCTGGGCAGCGTGGCGGCGCTCACCACCATCCTCGCCTTCGCCCTGATCGCCTCGGCGGAGAGCCTGTTCAGCGCGGCGGCGGTGGACCGGATGCACGACGGTCCGCGGACCGAGTACGACAAGGAGCTGATGGCCCAGGGCGTCGGCAACACGGTCTGCGGCATCCTGGGCGCCCTGCCCATGACCGCCGTGATCGTGCGGAGTTCGGCCAACGTCCAGGCGGGGGCGCGCACCAAGACCGCGCGCATCCTGCACGGCGCGTGGCTACTGCTGTTCTCCGCGCTGCTGCCGGCCGCGGTCGGGATCATCCCGCTGGCCGCCCTGGCGGGCGTCCTCGTCCACGCCGGCTGCAAGCTCGTCCCGATCAAGCAGATCGTGCCGCTCTGGCGGCAGCACCGGGGCGAGGCGGTGGTGCTGGCGGTCACCGCCGTCGCCATCATCGTCACCAACATGTTCGAGGGCGTGCTCATCGGACTGCTGCTGGCGGTCGTGAAGGCCGCCTGGGAGACGTCGCAGATCCACCTCGACGTGCGGGAGACGGTGGAGGGCCGGCTCACGGTCACGGCCAGCGGCAACGCGACGTTCCTCCGGCTGCCCCGGATGCTGGAGACGCTGGAGGCGCTCCCGGAGGACCGGCCCGTCGAGCTCGACCTGTCCCAGCTGCGCCATCTGGACCACGCGTGCCGCACGGTCCTGGAGACGTGGGCCGAGCAGCGGGGAACGACGATCGAGGCCCTGACGAAGGCCGCGTGAGCGCGGGGCGGAGCCCGGCGGGACCGGTTCCCGCCGGGCTCCGCCCTGTCCCGGTGCCGCGCGCCCCGGGCGGGCGCGCGCGGTCCACCGGGGGGCGTGGGGCCGCGTGTTAGCCTCGTGACCATGGTGTTCTCCCGCTGTACGTACGTCTGCGCGGATGTCTGTGCGGACGTCTTTCGCTGAGGCGGGATCACGCCCGAGGCACCGGCCCGGGCCGCCGACGATCCCGACCGCTCACCGCTGACACGCGGCCCGTGCCGCGGAGGACCACGCATGCCCGCCCTTCCCGTCGCGCCCGAGGCGCGGCTCCGCCTCCTCTCCGTCCTGACCTGCCCGCACTGCGGTGAGCGGCTGGACCTGGCCGACGGTTCCGTGCGCTGCGCGGGGCGGCACTCGTTCGACGTCGCCCGCCAGGGGTACGTCGGGCTGCTGACCGGCAACATGCGAGCCGGCAGTGCCGACACGGCCGACATGGTGCGGGCCCGGACGGCGTTCCTGGGGGCCGGGCACTACGCGCCGCTGGCCGGAGCCCTGGCCGGGGCCGTGGCACCGCTCTGCCCGAACGGCGGCGGCACGCTGCTCGACGCCGGTGCCGGCACCGGTTACTACCTCGCCGCCGTGCTGGACGCGCTCCCGGACGCCGTCGGCCTGGGGCTCGACGCGTCCAAGTACGCGCTGCGGCAGGCCGCCCGGGCGCACCCCCGGGCGTGGGCGGCGACCTGGGACGTCTGGCGCCCGCTGCCGGTGCGCGACGGGTCCGTGGACGTCGTGCTGAACGTCTTCGCGCCGCGCAACGGCGGGGAGTTCCACCGGGTGCTGCGGCCCGGCGGCGCGCTCGTGGTCGTCACGCCGACCGCCCGCCACCTGGCCGGGCTGCGCGAGAGCCTGGGGCTGCTCGCGGTGGACGCGGACAAGGAGGACCGGCTGCGGCGGACGCTCGGCGACCGGTTCCGGGCCGTCGGCGCGGAGACGCACGAGCACACCGTCGTCCTGTCGGCGGAGGACGTGATGAACCTGGTGCTGATGGGGCCCAGTGCGCGGCATGTGACGGCGGACGAACTGCGGGCCCGGCTGGAGGGGTTGACGCTGCCGCTTCCCGTCGCCGTCTCCTGTCTGGTGTCGGTGTACCGGGCCGTGTGACGGAACGTTCGTGCGTGGTCCGGACCAAGGCCGGGCCAAGGCCGGACCGTGGTCGTTTGTGACGTAGATCATCCGGCGAACGCCGTCCGACGGATCCTCGGGTCGCGGCGTGCATGACAGGATCATGCGATTCCTTACCAGTGAGTAAACGCTGTTTGTCCCGCTGTCGCGCGGCACGTCCCCGAGGATCCGAATTGCGCAAGCGCCACAAAAGAGTGCTCTTCCCTGCCCTGACCGCCGTGTCCCTCGCCGTGGCGGGCTGTTCGTCGTCCGGCTCCGAGGCCGCCGACAAGCCGGACGACCGGGCCGCGGCGCCCGCCGCCACCGCGCCGGCCGCCCCCGCACAGCAGGAGCTCGCGGTCGCCGCGGCCCCCCTGGGCGCGCGCGCCGCCGCCGTCGCACCCGGCGCGCCGACGGAGGACCGCCCGTCGGCGGCCCCCCGGCAGCAGCGGGCGCGTACGTCCTCGCTCAAGGTGGCCTCCTACGACCGGACGACCGGACGCGCCGTCATCTCCGGCGTCACCGGCGTCTCCGGCGCGAAGCCGGGCGGCAGGAACGGTGACAAGCCGGCCGACAAGCCGGGTGTGAAGCCGAGCGGCAAGCCCGGCACCGGCCCGGCCGCCCCCGCGAAGACCGTCGCCGTCGGCGACGTCTTCGCCAGCGCGCCCACGCCCGGCGCCCCGAACGGCGTCCTGGCCAAGGTGACGAAGGTGGTCGGGGCGACGGACAGGGGCCTGGAGGTGCGCACCGCGCCCGCCACCCTCCCCGCGCTCCTCGGCGATGCCAAGGCCGACGGCACCGTGGCCGTCGACCCGTCCGCCGTCGCGGTCAAGCCGCTCGTCCCCGGCGTCAAGGTGTCCTGGGCCAAGCGCGGCAACCTCCGCTTCGGCCCGCAGGGCGCCAAGCTGCCGCTGGGCAACCTGCGCGTGGACGTGAACGCCGCCGTCGCCACCGCGAAGGGCGCGCCCGCCTCGGCCAAGGCGTCCGTCGACGGCTTCGTGCAGCTCGCCCCCGAGGTCGACTTCTCGTACGACGGCCGCGGCACCGACGGCCGCGCGCCCGGTACCGCCTCCCTCGCCCTGGCCGGCGACTGGTCGGCGGAGTGGCGGCTGAAGGGACAGGCCGCCGCGTCGACGGAGGGCAAGCCGCTGCGCCTGCCGTTCGCCAAGCTGCACGCCGCGCCCGTCGTCCAGGTCGGGCCCGTCCCGGTCGTGGTCAACGCCGACCTCACCTGCTACCTCCAGGTGGACGCCGACGGCAAGATATCCGTCGACGTGAAGCAGGACGTCAAGGGCGACTTCCGGGTCGGCGGCTCGTACAGCAGGGCCAAGGGCTGGGCCCCCGTCAGCAAGGCCGCCATGAAGGGCTCCCCGGTGCGCGCCACCGTGGCGGCCGGCGGCCGGGTGCGGGCCGCGCTGGGCGCGGAGGCGTCCGTCGGCCTGTACGGCACGGTCGGCGTGACGGGTGACCTCGCGCCGTACCTGCGGGCCGAGGGCGAGGTCACCGCCAAGGCGTCGAGCGACGGGAAGAAGTCGCTGAAGGGGAAGTGGGGCGCGTTCGGGGGCGTCGACCTCAACGGGGCGCTCCAGCTCCAGCTGCGGATCTTCGGTACGCCGGTGTTCGAGCGGAAGCTGCCGCTGCCGGGGCTGCACCGGGAGTGGAAGCTGGCCGGGTCCAAGGGGTGACCCGGGTGGGGCCGGGGGGTGTGTGCCCCGGCCCCTCCCCCAGAGGGGGGACCCCATTCGCCGTTTCCTGGGGGCTGTGCCCCCAGACCCCCCTTTTTCGCGGCTTCGCCGCTCGTCTTCAATCGCCGGACGGGTTATACAAGTCGCGTCGCCACCTTCCTCGCCACCGCCACGATGTCCCCCGACGGCTTCGCCGGGTACGCGGGACGCTTGCGCGTCCAGCGGTCCTCCAGCGCGTACCAGTCGATGGGCTTGGGCTTACGGCGCGCCGTGAGCGCCGCCTCCAGCTCGGTGAAGTACGTCGTCCAGCGCAGCCGGTAGAGGCCGCCGACCAGCCCCGCCCACTCGCGGTTCGCGTAGTCGTGCAGCTTGCCGCCGTCCGCCGAGGCGCGCGGGCCCCAGACGGTGAGCAGGGAGACGGCGTCGTGCTCCAGCCGGTCGCGTTCGGCGGCCGTGGCGCCCCAGGCGCGGGCCTCGGCGATCCAGCGGCCGAGCAGGTGGCGCTCGCTGGTGGCGACGGTCTCCTCCAGGAGGGCCATCCAGTCCAGCCACTGCCGGGTCAGCGCCCGGAAGCGGGTCCGGTCCCCCGCGTCGTACGCCGCCTTGATCCGGGGCAGCAGCAGCCGGCTGCGGTTGGCGGCGCACTGCCGGGCGACGTCCGTCAGGTCGTACCGGTACGCCGAACTGCCGCGCAGCGCCGGGGCGACGGCGAGCAGCGCGGGCAGGGCCTCGTCGAAGGCGGCCGCGTCGTAGCGCAGCTGCCGTGGGGACCAGGCGGCGGCGCGGTTGACGGCCAGGTCCGGGCGGGCGCCGAAGAGGCCGTCGGCCGCCTCGCTCCAGCCGTCGGCGCGGGTGGTGCCGTAGGCGGTGCGGCGCAGGACGTCCCAGGCGCGGCGGGCGTTCGGGTCGGCGGCGCCGTACCGCTGGACGGACCAGCGCGCGAACCAGTCCTCCAGGTCCACCCGCCCCTTGGCCCAGGCCAGGTCGGAGAAGAGGGCGAACGCGGCGGGGTTGTTGTCGGCCGCCTCGGGCATCAGCGCGATGCCGCGCAGGGCGCTGCCCTTCTTGGTGCGCCACTGGTGGAAGAGGGAGACCCAGTCCCGGGTGTTGGCGCCCATCGCCGTGTGCCCGCCGAAGTTCCAGATGGTGCCGAAGGCGTACGGCGTGCCGCCCCAGTCCTTCTCGCGGTCGGTGACACGCGGGTAGTGGTCCGCGATGCCGTCGAGGACGAGCATCTTGGAGCGGTCGACGGCGTCGAGGATTTCCCTCCGCGGGTTGGTCTGCCAGCCGAGGATGGCCCAGGTGGCGTCGGGGTGCGCGGTGCGCAGCGCCTTCTCGACGGCCTTGGCGGCGGCGCCGACGGGGACGGGACCGGGGGTGCCGCCCTCGTGCAGCAGGTCGATCTTGTACATCGACGAGGCGCCGTAGAGCTCCTGCTGCACCCGGTAGTACGTGCGGGCGACGCGGGCGAAGTGACTGCTGCGCGGGTCGAGCCAGTCGGGGCGGGGGAAGCCGGCCCAGTCGCCCTGCGGGACGGTGCGGGCGCCCTTGTTGCGGCGCGTGAAGTCGGGCGGGACCGTGCCGGCGTAGCCGGGGAGGACGGGCGTGATGCCGAGCTCGCGCAGCCGGCGCGTGATGCGCTGAGCCAGGGCGGTCCTGCGGTCGAGGAGCGCGCGGGAGACGGGACCGCCGAAGGCGCTCATGTTCTGCATGAGCCACCAGGGCTGGTGGGCGGGGCCGGGAACCCAATTCCGGACTTCCGCGTCGGTGTAACCGTGTTCGATGAACGTTCGACGGTAGACCGCGTCGGCGCCCGCGTAGACCAGCACCTCGTTGTAGCCGTGCAGGGCGAGGACGTCGATTTCGCGTTCCCAGTAGGCCCAGTCCCGGTAGGGGCCGGTGTAGCCGTCGTTGGTGTCGTTGAGCGCGAAGCGGTGGCGGACGTTCGCCTCGGCGGCGACGGCGCCGCGGACGGCGGGGAGCGTGGCGGGCAGGGCGGTCCGCTCGCCGCTCCAGGAGAAGTGCGCGTGGGCGACGTCCCGCAGGTAGCGGTGGAACCCGGTCAGCTGGACGGCCGGGGTGCTGCCCTCGACGAGGATGCGGCCGGCCCGGCCGGTGACCCGGTAGACGTCGTTGCCGGAGCGGCGGGGCACCGTGCGGAAGGTGACCTGGCGGTGGTGGCGGGGGAGGAGGCGCGCCAGGGTCGCGGCGGCGGCTCCGCCGGTTCCGTTGGTTCCGGCAGCGGCTTGCGTGTCCGGTCTGTCTTCTATGTCGGGTCTGTGCGGGGCGGCGGGGGGTTGCGGGATCCCTGGGGCTGCCGCGGCCTCCCCCTGCGCCGAGGCGGCGCCGAGGGCGCCGAGCGCGGCGGAGCCGGCCAGGGCGCCGAGGACCGAGCGACGGGCGATGTGCATGAGTGACCTCCGAGGCAGCTGCGGCTACCGGCCTGGACCACTTGAGCGCCGAGATCCTATGAGCCCACGACCGCCGAACGTCAAGAGTGCCCTGGATGAATCAGTCACACCAGTAACATTTACCGCGAACGGCCTCTTTCGGGGCGGGGGTCCGTCCTCCGTTCGGCGCTTGCTGCGCTTGCCGGTGGCCTCGGCCGTCCCGGTCGGCTCACGAACCCTGCCCGGCCGCGGATCCGTTCCCTCGCCACTGCCGTCCCCGAAGACCTCTCTATCCCTGAAGGCCCCTCCGCCCCCGAGGATCTCCCCGTCCCCGAGGACCTCCCCGTCCCCAGGGCCCCTCTCGTACCCGAGGAATGCCGTGCGACGACTCCAGGCCGTCTCCGGCATCCTCACGCTCCTCGCCTCGGGCCTGTCCGGCGGGCTGCTCACCGGCTGTGCGGAGCCCGGCGGGCTGAAGGTGAGCGGTCCGGCGCGGACGCCGGCCCCGGTCGCGCTGCCCGTGCACGTCAGCGAGGGCCCGGGCCGGCCCGGGCTGAGCCGTCCGGCGACGTTCGAGGTCGCCGGGACCGTACGGCTCACCCGGCTGCGCTGGCGGACCTGGGGCGGGCCGGTCGCGGAGGCGGCCGGGGTGGTCTCCGGCCTCACCGGCCCGTGGTGCGCGCCGGTCTGCGGGGACCGGCCGCGCGAGGCCCGCGTCCGGTTCTCCGGACGCGTAGGGCAGGATCGTCACTCCTACTACAGCCGGGTCTCCGTCCTCGTCGTCGGACTCCCGCCCGAGCAGCACACCGAGCTGCGTGATCTGCGGCTCTTCGTACCGGAGCGTTAGCCGCCCGCGTCGGACGCCGAGGAGCCTGGACCCATGGGACTGCGAACGAAGATCGGCGCGGCGATCACCGTCACCGCCGCGCTGGTCGCCGTCCTCATCGGGTTCGTCGTGCACCACCGGACGGGCGTCAACCAGCTGGAGACGGCCCGCGAGACCATCGAGTCCCGGCTGACCGCGGCCGTCGAGGACCACGCGGCGGGCATCGACCGGCAGCACACCCTCGTCAACCCCGACGGCATGCCCGCTCCGCTGCGCGAGGCGGCGGAGCACGGCAAACGCGCCACCTACCTGGACCGGAGCGGCCGGGAGCCGGTGCTGTGGGCGGCGACCCGGCTCGGCGACGACATGATCGTCCTGAAGCGGCCCTACCGCCGCGAGACCCGCAACCTGGAGGACCTCGACGACGTCCTCTGGGCGGCCGGCGGCCTGGGCACCGCCTTCTCCGGCATCGTCGGCGTCAGCCTGGCGACGTTCGCCGGGCGCCGGCTGAACGCCTCCGCCCGCATCGCCGAGCGCATCGCCGACGGCGACCTCACGGCGCGGCTCCGGCCGCGCGGCGGCAAGGACGAGATCGCCCGGCTGACCATCGCCGTCAACACCATGGCCGACGCGCTCGCCGCCCGGCTCCAGGCCGAGCGCGAGGTGACCGCCAACATCGCGCACGAGCTGCGCACGCCCGTCGCCGGGCTGGTCGCCGCGGCGGCCCTGCTGCCGCCCGGCCGGCCCGCCGAGATGGTCCAGGAGCGGGCCCGGCGGGTGCACACCCTCATGGAGGACGTCCTGGAGGTGGCCCGGCTGGACGCGGACGCCGAACGGGTGGAGACCGACGTCCGCACCCTCGGCGACCTCGCCCGCCGCGCCGCCGGCGCCGCGGCCGGGCCCGACGCCGCGAGGGCGGAGGTACGCGTGGTGCGCGACTGCCTGGTGGAGACGGACGCGCGGCGCGTCGAACGCATACTGACCAACCTCGTCACCAACGCCTACCGGCACGGCGCCGAACCCGTCGTCGCCGAGGTGGACGACGGCATCATCCGCGTCCGCGACGGCGGCCCCGGCTTTCCCGAGCCCCTCCTGGCCCACGGGCCCCAGCGCTTCCGTACGGAATCCGGCGCGGGCCTCGGCCTCGGGCTGACGATCGCCGCCGGCCAGGCGCGGGTGCTGGGCGCTCCGCTGACCTTCGCGAACCGGCCGGAGGGTGGGGCGGAGGCGGTGCTCGACCTGCGGGGGGCGGTGCGGGGTCCGGTGCCCTCCGGGCCGGGCCCGGAGTGATCAGGCTTCGGCCGTGACCCCGACGGGCGAGGGGACGGCCCCGCGCCGCAGCGGCTTGGCGAAGCAGCGGCTCTGCTCGTACTCCCGGTAGAGCCCGAACTTCCGCTCCGCCGGCACGTAACCGCTCGACGTGTAGAGCGCGATGGCCTCCGGCTGCTCCGTGCCGGTCTCCAGGACCATCCGCACCCGGCCCGCCGCCCGCGCGTCCTCCTCCAGCAGCGCGAGGATCCGCCGCGCCAGCCCGCGTCCCCGCGCGGCCGGCACCACGTACATCCGCTTCAGCTCGGCGTCGCCGTCCGCGTACCCCTCGTCGTTGCGCTCCTGCGCGCGCCAGCCGCCGGTGGCCACGGGCGTGCCGTCGTCCTCGTACGCGATGAGATATAGGCCACGCGGCGGGGCGAAGTGCGCCGGCTCCAAGGGGGTCAGGTCGCCCTCGTCGTCGTAGCGCACCTGGTACTCCAGCTGCACTTCGTCATTGAGTTTCACGGCGTCCGGGTGGTCGAAGGGCACGGGCAGAATCCGCATCCCGTGATCGTACGATCACCTGACCGGGGGCGACAGGGGTGCCCGCAAAGTCGGTATCGTGCCGGAATGCTCACCCTGACTGTGACTTCCGTGAACGTGAACGGGCTGCGCGCCGCCGCCAAGAAGGGCTTCGTGGAGTGGCTGGCGTCGACCGGCGCCGACGTCGTCTGCCTCCAGGAGGTCCGCGCCGAGCCGCACCAGCTCCCCGACGAGGTGCGCGACCCCGAGGGCTGGCACGCCTTCCACGCCCCCGCCGCGGCCAAGGGCCGGGCCGGCGTCTCCGTCTACTCCCGGCGCGAGCCCGACGCGGTCCGGGTCGGCTTCGGCTCCGCCGAGTTCGACGGCAGCGGGCGCTACCTGGAAGTCGACCTCCCGGGCGTCACGGTCGCCAGCCTCTACCTCCCCTCCGGCGAGGTCGGCACCGAGCGCCAGGACGAGAAGGAGCGCTTCATGGACGCGTTCCTCCCCTACCTCGTCTCCCTGAAGGCCCGCGCCGCGGCGGACGGCCGCGAGGTCCTCGTCTGCGGCGACTGGAACATCGCCCACCAGGAGGCCGACCTCAAGAACTGGAAGGCCAACCGCAAGAGCGCCGGCTTCCTCCCCGAGGAGCGCGCCTGGCTCACCAAGGTCTTCGAGGAGTACGTGGACGTCGTCCGCGCTCAGCACCCCGACGTCGCCGGCCCCTACTCCTGGTGGTCCTACCGCGGCCGCGCCTTCGACAACGACTCCGGCTGGCGCATCGACTACCACGTCGCGACGCCCGGGCTGGCGGGGCGGGCCCTGAAGGCCCACGTCGAGCGCGCGGCCACGCACGCGGAGCGGTGGAGCGACCATGCGCCGGTGACGGTGGTGTACGGGGCGAGCCCCTCACTTCACGGTGCGGGGGCATGACGCCGGTTCGGATGCGAGTCGGTCGCCGGCACCCCAAGGGCCTGCGGCCGACCTTGCCGCCGCTCGATCGGTCGGCTCCGGGCGCCGGAGTTTGTCTGCGCCTCACAAAAGCCTGACCAATGCCATAAAGCTGTTCTGCAATGCCGGGTAATTCGGTTAATGCGTTCGATGCATCAACTGCATGCTTCGAGGTTATTGGTTATATCGTAAATTCCGCTCTACCGTAATTCTCGGTGGCTGACAGCACCCGGGCTCCCCTGACCCCCGCGGGGGAGCCCGCCTTTTTCGTGACGACCGGTGTGGCGCCGTATCCCGCACAGCCGGTCCGCGATTCGGGTGAGTCTCGGAAGGGTGGCGCGGTGATCAGTTCTGACTGCGATGTCGTAGTGGTCGGCGGAGGCCCGGTAGGGCTACTGCTGGCCTCCGAACTTTGCATGGCGGGTGCGTCCGTGCTCCTTGCGGAGCGAAGGCCCGAGGCGGACACCAGCATCAAAGCCGGAGTCCTGGGTCCTCTCGCGGTTGAGGCTTTGGAACGACGGGGCCTCGGAGAGCGGCTGGCCGCGGTGGAGCAGGAGCGCTTCCGCCAGGCGGCTGCGACGGCGGCGGCCGCGGCCGGTCTACCCGATCCGGCTCGGCTTCCCGCCTCGGCTGTTCGGCTGGGGCCCACCAATCACTTCGCCGGCCTGGAATATTTGGAGCCGGACCGCGTCAAGGGCTCCCAGCGCCGTCGGATGGCGGTCAATCAGTACGCCTTGGAGCTGATGCTGGCCGATCACGCCCGACGGCTGGGGGTGGACTTCCGTCGTGAACATGAACTCATCGGATTGGAGCAGGACGCGGAAGGGGTGACCGCGCGGTTGGCGACACCCCGCGGTGAGAAGGTGGTGCGGGCTTCCTACCTGGCGGGCTGTGACGGTGGACACAGCACCGTGCGCAAGCTGTTGGGTATCGAATTCGAGGGCACCGGTCCCACCCTCACGGGCCGCCAGGCGGTGGTGGAACTGGCCGATCCGGGTGCCCTGCGCCTGGGGTGGCACCGTAGCCCAGAAGGGATGCTGGCCTACGGACTCGGGGTGAAGCGAGTCTTCACCGTTGAGTTCGACGGCCCGCCCGCCGACAAGGACGCTCCGGTGACACTGGAGGAGATACAAGAGAGCATGCGCCGTACCAGCGGTGCGGACGTCGAAGTGCTGTCCGTCAAGGCTCCGGCCCGTTTCACCGACAACGCACGTCAGGCCAAGGAATACCGCCGGGGACGGGTATTCCTGGCGGGCGACGCCGCGCACGTGCACCCGCCGTTCGGCGCTCAGGGGTTGAACGTCGGCCTGCTGGATGCGGTGAACCTTGGGTGGAAGCTGGCCGCGGCCGTCGCGGGCCGGGCGGCGCAAGGCCTCCTGGACTCCTACGCCGCCGAACGGCAGCCCGCCGGGCGACGATTGATGCACAGTACGCGAGCTCAAACCGCATTGATGCGCACTGATGAGCACACCAGCGAGCTGCGCGAGCTGTTCGCTTCCCTCATGCGTTACGACGACGTCAACGAACATCTGTGGAACATCCTGACCGGCCTGGACGAGCGCTACGACTTGGGCGACCCCCACCCGTTGGTTGGCACACTGAGCCCCAACTGGAATGTGCGGCTGCGCGACGCGTGCCCCGGCAAGCCTGGGCCGCGGACGAATGTGGCCGAACTCATGGGCAGCGGCCGCGGCCTGTTGCTCAGCCTGACCACGAGCCCGCCTCTCGGCTGGTCCTCCCAGGTGGACTCGGTGGCTGTGGTCCCGGACACCAGCGGCGTGGATGCGGGAGGATCGGAGGCGGCCTCGTATGCCGACCTGCAGGCTCTGGAAGCGATGCTGCTCAGACCGGACGGGTGCATCGCCTGGGTCGGCACCGCCGGCGGTACCACGCCAGGGCGACCGTCTTTGTCGCAGGCCCTGAGCCGGTGGTTCGGCGACCGCACCTGACAGGACGGATGTCGGCCAACGCGGGCCCAGCCGCCCGGGACACGGTCAACGAACGGCTGTCTGGGGCGGCTGGGCGGCAGGAACGTCGTCGGGCTCCAGCATGGCTTCGACCGAATGACGGATGCGGGATCGCAGCCACTGGTGAGCCGGGTCGGAGTCGTCGCGCGGATGCCAGGCGAGGGACAGCTGCAAAGGCGGCAGGGGGACGGGTAGTTCTCGGGTGATCAGGCCGAGGGTGCGTACGTTGATGCGGTACTGACGCCAGGGGAACAGACCGATCATGTCGTGTCGGTTGGCCAGCATCAGCAGCGTGGCGGCGAACGTCGGGGCGACCACAGCAGCCCGGCGGTTGAGCCCCAGCGCGGCCAGGGCGTCGTCCAGGGGGCCGCTCAGGCGCCCGCGGCGCGAGGTGACGATGTGCCGGGCCTTGGCCACTCGTTCAGCAGTGAGTTCACCTTCGGCCAGAGGGTGGTCGGGACGCATGACCACGACGGTGTGGTCGCTGATGAGCAACTCCGTGCGCACTTCTGGAGCGAGCGGTCCCAGAACGCCCAATTGAAGGTCGATGCTGCCGTCCCGTAGACCGGTGTGATCGCCGGGCGGCTCTGCGAGGAAGCGCAGCGTCACGCCGGGCGCTTGCTGTTCGACGCAGGTGAGCAGGTGATCGCCGACAGAGGTGACCATTGCGTCGTTGGCGCATATGGTGAAGGTGCGGCTCAGAGAGCGGAGATCGATCTCGCCGGCAGGGGCGAGCACCGCGTGGGCGCGCTGCACCAAGGCGCGTACTTCCGCACGCATTGCCACAGCCCGCGGAGTGGGCTGCATGGCATGGCCTGCGCGGACCAGGACGGGGTCCTCGACGACTTTGCGTATGCGCCCCAGGGTGCGGCTCATCGCCGGCTCGGAAACAGCGAGACGGGCAGCGGCGGCGGTGACGGAGCACTCCTCCAGCAAGGCGTCGAGGGCAATGAGCAGGTTCAAATCCAGCTTCGCATGCACGGCGTGCATCTTATGCATCACCACTATGCATTTGAAGCCATGTTCCCTTGTTTCTAATGTCGTTGACGCACCGTCGAGGAAAGGAAGGACATGACTGCGGAGAGCGCAGCGAGGCCCCACGCCGACCGTAACCGTGAGGTGGGGCGGCAACCGAACCGGGCAGCGGACACCGCTCCCGGCCGGGCGGCGCGGCACACGGTCCCGCGCCTGATGAACGCCGCCGTCATCGCCGTCCAGGCCATGGTCTCCGGCGTCAACCTGGCCATTCCTCAGCTGTCCGCGAGCGATCTGCATCCCTCGGCCACTCAGGTGGTGTGGATCGTGGACATCTACCTGCTCGTCTTCGCCGGGCTCCTCATCCCGGCGGGAGCGCTGGGCGACCGGCTGGGCCGGAAGCCGGTGCTTGTCACCGGACTGGTCACCTTCGGTCTGGGCTGTCTGGGCTGCGCGCTCTCTCCGAACGTCACGGTCCTCCTCATCAGCCGGGCCGTCGCAGGCCTGGGCGCGGCTTTGGTCATGCCGGCCACCCTCGCCCTCTCACTCGCCGTGACCCCACCCCGCGAGCGCGGCAAGGCGGTGGGCGCCTGGTCGGGCGCGACCGGCTTGGGCGGCATGCTGGGCAACCTTCTCGCCGGTACCACCCTGCAGTTCTTCTCCTGGCCCGTGTTCTTCGGCCTCTTCGTCCCGATCGCCGTGCTGCTCGCTGCACTGGCCGGCCGGTGGGCCCCGGATACCGAACGCCACCCGGTCCGGCCCGACGGCCCCGGCACCGTCCTGCTGGTGGCAACGCTCACAGCCCTGCTGTTCGGTCTTATCGAAGGGCGCGAGCTGGGGTGGACGTCGACCCCGGTCCTGATGGCATTTGCCGCGGCCGCCGTCGTCGGCACGATTTTTGTCATCCACGCCCTGCGCAGTGACTGCCCTCTGGTCGACCTCCGACTGCTGAAGACACCCGCGGTGGGCTCCGGCGTACTCGGGGTCGCGGCCGCCTTCCTGGGCATGTTCAGTCTCTTCTTCCTCAACGCCCAGTACCTGCACTACGCCAAAGGATTCAGTGCCGCCGAGACGGGCTTGGCCATCCTGCCGCAGGGCCTGTGCATGAAGCTGGTCTCGCCCCGGTCTGCCCGGCTGGTCACCCGCTGGGGCACCCGCCGGGTCGTGGCCGCCGGCATGTCGCTGATCACCGCCGGGCTCGTGCTGATGTCCCTGGCCACCTCCACGACGCCGTACTGGCAGTACGCGATCGCACTGCTCGTCATGGCCACCGGTATGGGGCTGGCCACCCCGCCCCTGTCCAGCGGAATCGTCGCGGCTTTGCCCAAGAGCCAGAGTGGTCTGGGGTCCGCCCTCAACAGCACCGCCCGAGAAATCGGCAGTGCCATCGGCATCGCCGTCGTCGCCACCGTCGTCACCAGCCGGTTCCTCACCCACCTGCCGCCGGGTGTCGCGGAAGAGGCGCACTCGGCCTCGGACGCCATGATGACCGCCGATCACCTGGGCGCTGCCCAGCACACAGCCGCGGTGAAAGCGTTCACCGACGCGATGGCCAAGGGTTACTGCGTCATCGCTGTCGTCGTCGCGGTCATCACCCTTGTGACCCTCGTCTGGCTCGGTCGTGTTCAGCGGACCGACACGCGGCAGGCGGCACTGTGATCGCCATCCGACAGACCACGGAAGTGGTGGTTCCGGAGACGGGCGAGGACCGCACGGCGTCGGGACGGGCCGGCCGGAACCTCTACCAGGCCGTGACGGTTGGCGTTCTCCTGGGGGCGGTGGTCTGCACCGCTCTGGCCACCACTCCTTTGGTGTTCGCCGTCCTGATCGGCATCGCGTTGACGATGGCGATCGTCGAACTGGCGCGGGGCCTGCGTCGCGCAGGCGTACACGTGGCGGTTTTTCCCCTCCACCTCGGTAGCCAGGCCACTCTGTGGCTGTGCTGGCGTTACGGTGAGCCGGGGCTGTTGCGTGGGCTGGCAGCTGCGGTTCTCCTGTGTCTGGCATGGCGCGTGGCTCGGGGCCCTGCCGACTACGTGCGTGACGCATCCGCCTCCGTCTTGCTCCTGGGCTACATATGCCTGCCCGCTTGCTGCGCCGTACTGCTCGAAGAGAGGCGGCACGGCGCACTCTTGCTGGTGTGCGTACTGGCTTGCGTCTCGGCGTCCGACACCGCTGGATACGCGGTCGGGGCGCTGCTGGGGCGGCACCGCATGGCGCCGGCCATCAGCCCTGGCAAGAGCTGGGAAGGATTCGCCGGCTCGCTGCTCACCTCGACCGCTGTCGGTGCCCTCGCCCTCGGCTGGGTGGGACGCGCTCCGTGGCCGGCCGGCGCCCTGTTCGGTCTGCTCATCGCGCTGGCGGCCGTCGGCGGTGATCTCGTCGAATCCACCGTCAAACGGGACCTGGGCATCAAGGACATGAGCGCGCTGCTGCCCGGACACGGCGGGCTCATGGACCGCTTGGACTCTGTTCTTCCCGCGATGGTCACTGCCTGGATCGTGCTCCGCTAATTGCCGCCCGAGTGCTTATTGGTTGAGCCTCGTACTTCCGCGAGGAGAAAATGCCCGAGGTTTGGTCAAATAGGTGAACAATGCTGCCCACCTGCAAGGGTGGGGACCGCCACCTAGAGGCGGCCGTCTCTTCCCCGCCCTGCTCACCGGGGTGCTGGGTCCCGACCGGCGGCATCTGCCGCAGGGAACGCCCGGGGGACTCTACCGTCGGCTTTCTCCGTCACCGTCCGGCTCGTGCGCAGCGGGCGCCGTCGCCGGGATCCGGCAAAAGAAGTCACCGCACAGACGGGACGTTCCCGCCGGTAATCTTATGGGAGCTTATGGATGGTCGAGGCCGGCGGGCGGGGGGAGGCCATTGCGGTGAGTTTTGTCTGGCAATGACTCCGCAAAAAAGGTAAACAAACGTTGCATGTTACACGCCAGTGGTGAAGGATTGGCGAAAGATCGAAAGGTGCGCGCCGTCGTCAATCGGTAGACTGCCAAATGGGGGGACGTTGCTTAACAAGTCAACAGGGGGCAGGAATCGCATGAATGCCAATGACCTGCAAGCGGCGCACTCGGCCATCGGATTGGTCTCCAAGAAGTGGGACCTGTTTGTGCTGGCCTCTCTGCAGAGCGGTCCTCGGGGGCACTCGGAAACAGCGCGGCTGACCGGAATGGACCGCAAGCAGCTCACGCGGGTGCTGCGCCGTCTGGAAGACGCCGGCCTCGTCTCCCGGCGTGTCGACATCCGGCGCTCGCCCATCCGCGTCTGGTACGGGCTGACCGCGGCCGGCTGGCAACTTCTCGGCCTGGTGGCCCCGTTCGCCGACTGGTGGCAGCAGGGCGCCGAGGGACAAGTCTGCGAGCCGAGGCGAACCTGTCCGGCCTGACGAAGGGTGGGGCCTGTCCGGCCTGACGAAGGGTGGGGGCCGAGTGCGGTGAGCGCCGACGCGAGTCGCCGCTCACCGCACTCGTGATCCTCTAGGGCCTGCCCGCTTGCGGTGACCGGCCTCGGGGGCCTGCTTCGGCCCGAGCCTCCTCGATCCATTTCCGCACTGTCTCCGGCCTGTGACCCGCGCTGCGCAGGCGCTCGGCCACCACCTCCGGCGCTGCGCCGTCTCCCAGCGCCTGCCGCACGTACGGTAGGAACCGGGCCCGCTCGATGTCCGGCCGTTGACGCTCCACCGCCTGCCACAGCGCCCGCGGTGCCTGCGCTTCCAGTACATCCGCCAGCACCCGCAGCTGTGCCCGGATCAGATCCACGGTCACCGCGTCGGTCAGCACCACGGTGCCGTCCGGAGCGGTCGTCAGGGCGCTGGGGGCGGAGGCGACGACGACTTCCGGCTCGGGCACCACGAGGTTGCCCAGCCCGCTGAGGAGGCCGCGGGTATCCCCGAGGCAGCGCAGGCCGTTCATCCTGCCCAGAGTGGCCACCCACACGACGATGCCCTTGCCGGCCAGGGCTCCTCGGCCGTGAGGCCGCGAGAGCCAGTCCACGGCGTTCTTCACCACGCCCGGGATGGCATGGTTGTACTCGGGAGTGGCGATCACAAGCCCGTCCGCGGCCGCCACCGCTTCACGTAGCCGAGCCACGGCCGGGACGGGCGGGTCGGTATCGATGTCTTCGTCGTAGACGGGGACATCCGCCAGACCTTCGAAGAAATCCCACGTCAGGTCCGGCGGGGCCAATCTCTCGGCCGCTCGCAACAGACGGGTGTTGAACGAATCGCGGCGCAGCGATCCGGACAGCGCCAGAATCCGGTGCATGGGCCTCCTCCGCTCAGCCGTACGACAGCGGCGTGATCTGGTGGACGTCGTGCGTCGTCCGCAGATGCGCCACGGCCTGTGGATCGACTGTGTCCCCGGAGGCAAAGATTGCAAGCAACCCGTGGAAGTACTCCTCGTGGTCGCCGGGCGGCGATGACTGGAAGAGCATCCGTGCAGGCCGATCGGTACGGTTGGCGAAGGCGTGCGGGCACCCCGGCGGCACGAACATCAGGCTCCCCGCGCCGGCGGACACGGCCCGCTCGCCTGCCGGCGACTCCCACTCCAGCCAGTTCTCCGTCCGCTCCCGCGGTTCGAAGGCAAACATGTCGAGCTCGCCGTCCAAGACGTAGAACAGCTCTTCGCCGTCGGTGTGGTAGTGGGCCCCTGTATTGAACCCGGGCGGTACGACGACCTCGAACGTGGACGCGTACGCGGAATGCTCGGCGGTCACCTTGAAGGTGACATCCTGGGCCTTGGCTACCAGCCGCTTTCCCTCGTTGGGCGGCACTATCAATCCGCTGACGGACACAGCGGTCCTCCATTCGGAACGTGTGAGTGTGTGCGCACGGACACGCACAGGAAGAAGTCGAGGCGGAGCGGGTCAACCGGCCAGGGAATGTTCGATGCCGGCCGGGACTCGGACCGGGAACCCGACAGCGCTTTCGCGCGTCCACGACCCCACGGCAAGCTCCGCCGTGATTCCCGGCCCGAACCCGGCGATCACCCCTTGGGCACCTCGTCGCAGCGGCCGGTCTTCGAACAGGCGTCGCAGACCGTCCAGCACCACCGCGCTCGCGATGTTCCCGTACTCCGTCAGCGTCGCGCGGCTGTAGCGGAACTCATCCGGGGCCACACCCAGATACTTCGACAGGTCGTCCAGGATCCGAGGGCCGCCGGCATGAACGATGTAGAAATCCAGCTCTCCCACGTCCCAGGAGTGGGTTTCGACGAGTTCGCGTACCACCGGCGCCAGCGGTTCCATGGTGCCGGGGACCCGCCTGTCCAGCCGGAAGTGGAATCCGGTGTCCTTGACGTCGTAGGAAATCCATTCCTCCGTATTCGGAATGAGATACGACGCATTGCGCTCCAGTCGCAGCCCGGTGCCTCCGCTGTGTCGCACCACTGCAGCGGCGACCGCATCACCGAACAGGCCGTCCGACAGTAGCGAGCCGACATCCGCGTCGGTCGGCTGGTAACACAGCGAACAGAATTCGCAGGAAACGATGAGCACGTTGCTCTCGGGGTGCGCCGCGCAGAAGTCATGGGCCCGGTTGATGGCTGCTCCGCCCGCCGCGCAGCCGAGTTGAGCAATCGGAATCTGCCGTGTAGAGGGTCGGCATCCCAAGGTGTTGATCAGCCACGCTGTGAGCGACGGCATCATGAAGCCCGTGCAGGACACGTAGATGATGGCGTCGATGTCCTGGGCTGTCAGGTCGGAATTGGCCAGGGCTTCCTCCACCACGGGCGGGACCCGGCGCTTGGCCTCGCGCTCGTAAATCTTATTGCGTATTTCAAAGCCCGGATGCGCGAGAGTCTGCTCAAGCGGCTGGATGACGTGACGTTTCTTGACTCCAGTGTTGGTGATGAGGCGGAGCGCCAAGTTCAGGTTCGGGCTTTTCGCATGGACCCGCTTGGCCATGTCCAGCGTCTGCTCAACGGTGACCACGTTCTCCGGGACCGCAACTGCAGGTTTGCACAGCGTCGGCATGATCCCCTCCTCAGCGTTATTCGCGCCGATCTGGACGCGCTTGTATTCGTGAGTTCCGAGACGACCGAAAACGTATTCCGATGGCTTGCCCCTCCGCAAGGGGCTTCTTCTGTCATCGGGTGGCATTCCTGCCGCACTGGGGGGTGAGCTGCCACGAGGAAAAGGCCGTCGAGATGTGGCGGCGTGTAGGGCTTTACCCGGGAACGAGTTCGGCTGTCACCACCGGCACCGACCTCGCGCATTCGAGTCCCGCGATGCCGCGATGTGCAATCTGAGGGGCGCTGTCGGATCCGGGCGGGATCGCCATGTCGAAAGTGTCCGTACTGTCGGCAAGGCCGCAGGGTTGTCGGAGGTGCTTTCAGATGGACTGCGTGCGGGAATGATCTTCCCCTTCCGAGGTGGGGGTCGGCGCGTCCGCCCGGGCCCACGTCTCCGCGTTCGCTCTTATATGGCGGTCCATGGCCATGGAGACCTCCGCGTCGATCACCGTCTGTGCGACCGGGCGGAGGCGTTCGAGGGTGCGTGTGATGCGGGCGGCCTCGGTGGGGGGGAGGGGAGTGCCGGTGGCGGCGGGGGTGAGGGCGTTTTGTAGGAGGTGGGTGCGGAGGAGGGTGGTGAAGATTTCGGCCAGGGCGTCGGCGTGGGTGCGGACGTCGCGGCCGGCCGCGAGGACGGCGGAGAGGGGGACGCCGGCGCGGACGAGTTCGGTGGACGCCTCCAGGAGGCGGCGGCTGACGTGGACGAACTCCTCGCCGTCCACGGCGAGGTAGCCGATGTCGAGCGCGGCGGCGAGGTTCTCGGCCGTGACCTGGCCCGAGAAGGTGTCCGCCAGTTCCTCCGCGCTCAGGCGGACCGGGGTCTCCCGGGACCAGGGAGTGGTGGGTACGCCGTCCAGGCCGAGGAGTTCGGCCACGTCACGGCCGCCCTCGAAGGCGGTCAGCAGGTCCGCGATGCCGCCCAGGGTGTGGCCGCGCTCCAGGAGGGCGGCGATGGTGCGGAGGCGGGCGAGGTGGGTGGCGTCGTACCAGGCGATGCGGCCTTCGCGGCGTGGGGGTGGGATGAGTTTGCGTTCGCGGTAAAAGCGGAGGGTTCGGAGGGGGATGCCGGCTGCTTCTGCCAGTTCTTTCATGCGGTATTCGCGTTTTTCGGGGGGTGGACTTCCCGAGCCTCCCGGAGCCGCTGAGGGGTTGGGGCCCGTGGCCCGGTCGTCTGTCTGCTCGGTGGTCACGCGGGCAGCGTAGGGGGTGGTGGCGGGGGAGGGGTGGTTGCCCCTGTCCCGCCCCTTCCCTTTTCTGGCAGGGGCTGCGCCCCCGCACCCTCGAAGCACGCCGCGCGCACTGTCTTCGAACGCCGGACGGGCTGGAGGGGGTGCGACCCGGGGTAACTTCCTTGTCCCGCACCCCTACCGCTCGGT
>NZ_JAIQLH010000109.1 GCF_020037025.1 Streptomyces huiliensis
CCCTGTCCCGCCCCTTCCCTTTTCTGGCAGGGGCTGCGCCCCCGCACCCTCGAAGCACGCCGCGCGCACTGTCTTCGAACGCCGGACGGGCTGGAGGGGGTGCGACCCGGGGTAACTTCCTTGTCCCGCACCCCTACCGCTCGGTACGAAGCGCCCCTACGCTCGCATCGTGCCAGCAATCACTGGCGCAATGCCGAGCGATCCGGGAGGCAGTGGCATGGCCGAGCACGTGCGCGTGGCGGTGATCGGATCCGGGTTCGGGGGACTGGGGGCGGCCATACGGCTCCGGCGGGAGGGGGTGACGGACTTCGTCGTTCTGGAACGGGCCGACGCCATCGGGGGGACCTGGCGGGACAACACCTATCCGGGCTGCGCCTGCGACGTCCCGTCGCACCTGTACTCGTTCTCCTTCGCGCCCAACCCCGAGTGGCCGCGCAACTTCTCCGGCCAGCCGCACATCCGGGCCTACCTGGAGCGCGTCGCCGACACCTTCGGGCTGCGGCCGCATCTGCGGCTGAACTCCGAGGTCAGAGCGGCCCGGTGGGACGGTGAGGGGATGCGGTGGGAGCTGGAGACCGCCTCCGGCGCGTACACCGCCGACCTCGTCGTCTCCGCCACCGGGCCGCTCTCCGACCCGCGGCTGCCGGACGTCCCCGGGCTCGACACGTTCCCCGGGCCGGTCTTCCACTCCGCCCGCTGGGACCACGGCACCGACCTGCGCGGCAAGCGCGTCGCGGTCGTCGGCACCGGCGCGTCGGCGATCCAGATCGTCCCCGGGATACAGCCGGACGTCGACCGGCTCACCCTCTTCCAGCGCTCCCCGGCCTGGGTCCTGCCCCGCGCGGACCGGCGGATCACGGGAGTGGAGCGGTGGCTGCACGGAAAGGTGCCGGCCACGCGCGCCGCCCGGCGCGGGATGCTGTGGGGGATACGGGAGTTGCAGGTGGGGGCGTTCACCAAGCGGCCCGACCGGCTCGGGCTGGTGGAGGCGGTCGCCAGGGCGCATCTGCGGCGCGCCGTGAAAGACCCGGACCTGCGCGCCCGGCTCACCCCCGACTACCGCATCGGCTGCAAGCGCATCCTGCTCTCCAACGACTACTACCCGGCGCTGACCAGGCCGAACGTCGACGTCGTGGCGTCGGGGCTGGCCGAGGTGCGCGGGTCCGAACTCGTCGCCGGCGACGGTACGCGCGCCGAGGCCGACGTGCTCGTCTTTGGCACCGGCTTCCGGGTGACCGACATGCCGATCGCCCAGCGGATCACCGGCGCGGACGGCACCACGCTCGCCGAGCAGTGGAAGGACGGCATGGCCGCGCTGCGCGGCACCACCGCCGCCGGGTTCCCCAACTTCCTCTTCATCATCGGGCCCAACACCGGTCTCGGGAACAGCTCGATGATCCTGATGATCGAGTCGCAGCTCAACTATCTCGCCGATTTCCTGCGGCAACTCGACGTACTCGGCGGGCGGACCGCGCTCGTCGCCCGGCCGTCCGCCGTCAACGCCTGGAACCGCGGCCTCCAGCGGCGGATGGAACGGACCGTGTGGAACACCGGGGGCTGCGACAGCTGGTACCTCGACTCCGAGGGGCGCAACACCACCGCCTGGCCCGGGACGACGGCCGAGTTCCGGCGGATCACCCGGCGGGTGGACCTCCAGGAGTACCAAGTGCTGCGGGAACCTCGGCGGCCTCGTACGGGCGTAGCGGCGGGGCGCGGTGAAGGGGTGGTGGCCCGATGAGCGCGGCGTACCGGAGGGACGCCCTCGCCGGGCAGGTCGCCGTCGTCACCGGCGCGGCCCGCGGGGTCGGCGAGCTGCTGGCCCGCAAGCTGTCGGCGCGCGGCGCGCGGCTCGCCCTCGTGGGGCTGGAGCCGGACGAACTGCGCCGGGTCGCCGGCACGTTGCGGACGGAAGCGGCCTGCTGGCATGCCGACGTCACCGACCAGGAGGCCATGGAGCAGGTGGCCCAGGAGGTCGGTGCGCGCTTCGGGCGGGTCGACGTCGTGGTCGCCAACGCCGGTGTGGCCGGCGGCGGTCCGCTGGACGGCTGCGACTTCGCGGTCTGGCGGCGGGTCGTGGAGGTGAATCTGATTGGGTCCGCTGTGACTGGGCGTGCTTTTCTTCCTCGTCTCGTCGAGAGTCGCGGGTATCTGTTGCAGATCGCGTCGTTCGCCGCCATCGCGCCCGCGCCGATGATGACCGCGTACTGCGCGTCCAAGGCGGGCGTCGAGGCGTACGCGCACGGGTTGCGCGCCGAGGTCGGCCACCGGGGCGTACGCGTCGGCGTCGGCTACCTGAGCTGGACGGACACCGACATGGTGCGCGGCGCCGACGAGCACGATGTGATGCGCGAGATGCGGAAGCGGCTGCCGTGGCCGGCGAACCGGACGTATCCGCTCGACCCCGCCGTCGAGCGGCTCGTGGCGGGGATCGAGCGGCGGTCGGCGCATGTGTACGCCCAGTGGTGGCTGCGCGGCGCCCAGCCCGTACGGGGGCTGCTGCCCGCGCTCACCGCCTTGGGGGCACGGCGCGAGATGCGGCGGTTCGGGCCGCGGCTCGCGTCGGCCGGGGCGCCGGGGCTGTTGGGGGCTGGTGGGGCTGCTGATGCTCGTCGTGGGGACGCGGGGAGAGTGAGTACGGAGCGTCACTGATCGAAATGCGGTGTTTGTCGGAGCGTGTGAGGCTGGTCCCGGTTCGATCGGTTTGATCTCTCCGAGGAGTGAACACCCATGGGCATGAAGGACCAGATGCAGGGCAAGGCCCAGCAGGCCAAGCAGAAGGCTCAGCAGGCCAAGGAGCAGGCTCAGCAGCGGGGGCAGCAGGCGCAGGATCGGGTGAAGGGCAAGCAGGAGCAGGGGCGGCAGGGGTCGCTCGACGACATTCGCGATGAGATTGACGATCGCTGACGTCGTGGGTTGAGCGGCGGGTCGTTGATCGGTTGAGTGGTTGAGCCGGTCCGGCTCGGTCGGGTGAGGGCGCGTCCTGGTTCCAGGGCGCGCCCTTTGGGGTTTTGTCCCCAGCCCCGCCCCGTCCCGTTTCTTGCAGGGGCGGGCCCCCGCACCCCCGAGCGCACCTGCGGTGCGCGTCCTCAAGCGCCGGACGGGCTAGCCGCGCGGCGGGAGGTCCGGGCGGGACCTGTCCGGTACGTCCGTGTAGTCCGGCGGAGTGGTCGCGCCGTGGCGTTCCAGGAGGTCCAGGGCCAGGCGGACCGCGTCGTCGAGTTGCTTGTGGCGGCCCTCGGCCCAGTCCAGGGGGGTGCGGTCGACCTCGACGTCCGGTTCCACGCCGTGGTTCTCGACGCCCCAGCCGTAGCCGTCGAACCAGGCGGCGTTCATCGGCACCGTGATCGCCGTCCCGTCGCCGAGCCGGTGCCGGCCGGTCATGCCGATGACGCCGCCCCAGGTGCGCAGGCCGACGACCGGCCCGATGCCCTGGAGCTTGAACGCGGCGGTGATCATGTCGCCGTCGGAGGACGTCATCTCGTCGGCGATGGCGACGATGGGGCCGCGCGGCGCGTTGGAGGCGTAGCTCACCGGCTGGGCGCCCCGCGTGAGGTCCCAGCCGATGATGGTCCGGGTGAGCTTCTCCACGACGAGTTCGCTGATGTTGCCGCCCGCGTTGCCGCGCACGTCCACGATGAGGGCGGGCCGGGACATCTCCATCCGCAGGTCGCGGTTGAACTGGGCCCAGCCGGAGCCGCCCATGTCGGGGATGTGCAGGTAGCCGCACTTGCCGCCGCTCAGCTCGCGGACGACCGCGCGGCGCTTGGCCACCCAGTCCTGGTAGCGCAGCGGGCGCTCGTCGACCAGCGGGACCACCGCCACCCGGCGGGACGGGCCCTCGCCCTCCGCCGGGGCGAAGGTGAGCTCGACGGTGGTGCCGCCGGCGGCGGCCAGCAGCGGGTACGGGCCGGTGACGGGGTCCACGGGACGGCCGTCGACGTGCGTGAGGACGGCACCCTCCCGGATGCCCGAACCGGCCAGCGGCGAACGGGCCTTGGAGTCGGACGAGTCGCCGGGCAGGATGCGGCGCACCGCCCAGCGGCCGTCCTTGAGGCGGACGAGGTTGGCGCCGAGCAGGCCGATGGCGCGCTGGTAGTGCGGCGGGCCCTCGTTGCGGCGGGAGCCGATGACGTAGGCGTGCGAGGTGCCGAGTTCGCCCATGACCTCGCGGAGCAGGTCGGCGAAGTCGTCGGGGGAGGCGACGCGTTCGACCAGCGGACGGTACTGCTCCAGGACGGCGTCCCAGTCGACGCCGCCCATGCCGGGCTCCCAGAAGTAGGCGCGGACGATCCGGCCCGCCTCCGCGTACGCCTGCCGCCACTCGGCGGCCGGGTCCACCTCGTGCAGGATGCGGCGCATGTCGATGTGGACGACGGAGTCGGGGTCCCCGGACTCGGTGGCGGGCGCGGCCCGCAGGTCGCCCTCGTCGTTGACGACGAGCCGCGTGCCGTCGCCGCTCACCTCGAACCAGTCGAGGGACGCGGTGAGTTCGGTGCGCTTGGCCTTGCACAGGTCGAAGTGTTCGAGCGTGGGGCGGCCGGAGGTGTCGGCGGGGTTGGCGAAGGTCTCGCCGAGCGCGCCCGAGATGGGCCAGCGCAGCCACACCAGGCCGCCACCGTGCACCGGCCGGAGGTGCGAGTACTTGGAGGCGGCCACCGGGAACGGCGTCACCCGGCTCTCCAGCCCCTCCGTCTCCACGGTCACCGGGCCCCCGGCCTCCGCGCCGGCCGTGTCGCTGACGTCCAGCCCGCCGCCGGCCGGCCGGCCCTCCGCCGTCAGCGCGAACGGCGACGGGGTCGCCGAGGACAGCGGGACGAGGTACGGGCGGCAGCCCAGCGGGAACGACAGGTCGCCGGTGTGCACGTCGTACACCGGGTCGAAGCCGCGCCAGGAGAGGAAGGCGAGGTAGCGGCCGTCGCGGGTGAAGACCGGCTGCTCGTCCTCGAAGCGGCCGTTGGTCACGTCCACGACCATCCGGTCGGAGAGGCGCGCGATTTTGATCTGCCGCAGCGAGCGGCCTACGCCGGGGTGGGACCAGGTCAGCCAGCCGGAGTCGGGGGAGAACGCCAGGTCGCGGACCGGGCCGTTGTCGGAGCGGACCAGTTCACTCACCTCGCCGTCGCCCTCCGGTGAGGTGTCCACCAGCAGCAGCCGGCCGTCGTGCGCGGCGATCGCCAGCCGCGAGCCGTCCGGCGACGACAGCGTCTCGTGCACCCGCCCGATCCGGCCCGCCGCCAGCCGCCGGTGCTCCGCCGAGCCCGCCGCGCTCGGCAGCCGGGCGATCTCGACGGCGTCCTCGCCCTCCGCGTCCGTGATGTACGCGACCCGGCCCGTCGAGCCGAGCATCTCGGGCAGCCGGACGCGGACGCCCGGGGTGTCGGCGATGGCCCGCGCCGGGCCGTCGCGGTGGGTCAGCCAGTAGAGGCTGCCGCGTACCTGGACGGCGCTGGCCCGGCCCGTGGTGTCGACGGCCAGCGCGTCGACGTGCGAGGCGGCCTGCACCTGGTACGTGCGCCGTCCGGCGCGCGGCCCGCCGAGCCGGAGGTCCAGCCGGCGCGGGACGGCGTCCGGGCCGAAGTCGTCCACCAGCCACAGGTCGCCCGCGCACTGGTAGACGACCCGGCTGCCGTCGGTGGAGGCGTGCCGGGCGTAGAAGTCGGCGTGGTCGGAGTGGCGGCGGAGGTCGGTGCCGTCCGGGCGGCAGGAGTAGAGGTTGGCGACGCCCTCGTGGTCGGAGAGGAACGCGATCCGGTCGCCGACGAACATCACCGCGTCCAGGTGGCCGTTCACCTCCGGCACCAGCCGTTTCTCCATCAGCCACAGCCGTCCCGTGGCCCCGCCCCGGTAGCGCTTCCAGGACGCCGGCTCGTGCGGCGGCTTGCCGGTGAGCAGCAGCGTCTCGCCGGGCGCGTCGCCGGGGCCGTGTCCGCCGCGCATCGCGATGTCGGACACCGGGCCCCAGGGCAGGCGGAGGCCGGGGCTGCCGTCGGTGGGCAGCCGGTAGGCCCAGGAGAAGTACGAGAAGGGCTGGCCGTGGGAGGAGACGGCGAGGATGTCGCTGCCGCCGCCGTCCCGGCCCGGCGGCGTCCAGCCGCAGACCCGGGCGTCCGTGCTGCCCCAGTAGGTCAGCCGGCGGGCCGGGCCGCCGTCGACGGGGACGAGGTGCACCTCGGGGTCGAGGCTGCGCCAGCTGGTGAAGGCGATCCGGGTGCCGTCGGGGGAGAACCGCGGGTGGCCCAGCCGGGTGCGGTCGACGGTCAGCCGCCACGCCCGGTCCTTGCCGCCTTCCGTCCCCGGCAGCGGGGACAGCCACAGGTCGTCCTCGGCGACGAAGCAGAGCAGATCACCGTGGAGATGGGGGTACCTCAGGTAGGCATCGCTCACCACTTCATGGTTTCCACCGTTCGGCCCACCGGCAACCCGGGCGGGCGCGGTCCGGCGCACGTGACGCACGCCACGTGCGAAACGGCGTCGTTTCGCTGAGGGGCGCCGTACGCTCGTACTGTACGAAACCGTTTCGTTCACTTGATGCCCGGCCACGGAGGTGTGCCATGCCGGAGGAACCCACTGCCCCGCCGGTGCGCCGCACCCGGCTCACGCCGGAACGGGAGGCGGAGCTCTACGAGGCCGTCCTCGCGATCCTGCGCGAGGTCGGCTACGAGGCCCTGACCATGGACGCCGTGGCGGCCCGCACCCGGGCCAGCAAGGCGACCCTCTACCGGCAGTGGAAGGGCAAGCCGGAGCTGGTCGCGAGCGCGCTGCGGCACACCAAGCCGATCACGGTCGCGGACATCGACACCGGGACCCTGCGCGGTGACCTGCTGGCCCTGACGGCCTGCGCGGACCCCGAGCAGATGGAACGGGACGCGGCCCTGATGCGGGGCCTCGGACACGCCGTCCACTGCAACCCCGACCTCCACCGCGCCCTGCGCGAACTGCTGATCGAACCCGAGAAGGCGGCGCTCCGGCTGCTGCTGGACCGGGCCGTGGAGCGCGGAGAGATCCCCGCGGACACCCCCGCGATGGAGTTCGTCGCGCACACCGTGCTCGGCGCCTTCATCACCCGCCCGCTGATCGAGGACCGGCCGGCGGACGCCGCCTACCTCGCCCGCTTCGTCGACGCCGTGGTGCTCCCCGCCCTCGGCCGCTGAGCCCCGGCTCGTATCCCCCACAGGCTCGTATCCCCCACGGGCTCATATCCCCCACACACCGCGGCCCCCACCGCGGACAACCTCATACCTCCCCACCGACCCACCTGGCGCGCCGCTCTCGTCGTCGGGCTGGTTCCCCACTGCCAGTTGCTCGTTCTCCGACCCGACGGGAGCCCATCTCCTCGTGGCCACCTTCCTCTACAAACTCGGCCGGCTCGCCTTCCGGCGCCGCTGGTACGTCGCCCTCACCTGGGTGCTGCTCCTGGGCCTCGCCGGCGCCGGGGCCGCCACCGCCTCCAAGTCCACCGACGACAGCTTCTCCATACCCGGCACGGAGGCGCAGACCGCCTTCGACCTGCTGGCCGAGCGCTACCCCGGCCAGAAGGCCGACGCCGCCTCCGCGCGCGTCGTCTTCCAGGCCCCCGACGGCCAGAAGATCACCGAGCCGAAGAACAAGGCCGCCGTCGAGAAGGTCGTCGGCGAGCTGACCGGCCCGCAGGTCGCGTCGGCCCCCAGCCCGTTCCAGGCGCACACCGTCAGCAAGGACGGCAGCACCGCGTACGTGCTGGTGACCTACAAGGAAGCCTCGAACAAGCTCACCGACGCCTCCCGCGACACCCTCGACGCGGCGCAGAAGCACGGGCAGGAGAGCGGACTCACCGTCGAGATGGGCGGCAGCGCCCTGCAGAAGATGCCCGAGACCGGGTCCACCGAGATCATCGGCATCATCGTCTCCGCGGTCGTCCTGGTGATCACCTTCGGTTCGCTGGTCGCGGCCGGACTCCCGCTGCTCACCGCGCTCATCGGGGTGGGCATCGGCGTCTCGTCCATCGCCGCGCTCGGGTCCGTGCTGGGCCTCTCCGGCAACACCTCGACGCTCGCCATGATGATCGGCCTCGCGGTCGGCATCGACTACGCGCTGTTCATCGTCTCCCGCTACCGGGCCGAGCTCGCCGAGGGCCGGGAACGGGAGGAAGCCGCGGGCCGCGCGGTCGGAACCGCCGGTTCCGCGGTGGTCTTCGCCGGCCTCACCGTCGTCATCGCCCTCGTCGGCCTCGCGGTCGTCAACATCCCCATGCTCACCAAGATGGGCATGGCCGCGGCCGGCACGGTGGTCATCGCCGTCCTCGTCGCGCTCACCTTCATCCCCGCGCTGCTGGGCTTCGCCGGCCGCCAGGTGCTGGCCCGCAAGGTCCGCAAGGCCAGGACCGCGGACGAGGGCAGTGCCGCGGAGAAGCCCAACATGGGCACCCGCTGGGCCCGCTTCGTGCTGCGCCGCCCGGTGTGGGTGCTGGTGGCCGGCATCGTCGGCCTCGGCGCGCTCGCCGCGCCCGCCGCGTCGCTCCAGCTCGGTCTGCCGGACGACAGCTCGCAGCCGGTGAAGACCACGCAGCGCAAGGCGTACGACATGATCGCCGAGGGCTTCGGCCCCGGCTACAACGGGCCGCTGATGGTCGTCGTGGACGCCAAGGGCGCCAAGGACCCGAAGCAGGCGGCCCAGACCGTCGCCAAGACGGTCGGCGGGCTGGCCGACGTGGCCGCGGTCACGCCGCCGATGCCCAACAAGGGCGGCGACACGGCGATGTTCACCGTCGTCCCCAACTCCAAGCCGAGCGGTGAGAAGACCGAGGACCTGGTCCACGCGATCCGCGGCAAGGGCGCCTCGCTGAAGGCGGAGACCGGCGCGACCGTGCTGGTCACCGGCACGACGGCGATGAACATCGACGTCTCGCAGAAGCTGAACGACGCGCTGCTGCCTTACCTGGCGCTGGTCGTCGGCCTCGCCTTCCTGCTGCTGATCGTGGTCTTCCGGTCGGTGCTCGTGCCGCTCAAGGCGGCCCTGGGCTTCCTGCTCTCCGTCGTGGCGGCGCTCGGCGCGGTCGTGGCCGTCTTCCAGTGG
Organism: Streptomyces huiliensis; assembly: GCF_020037025.1. Taxonomy (GTDB): domain Bacteria; phylum Actinomycetota; class Actinomycetes; order Streptomycetales; family Streptomycetaceae; genus Streptomyces; species Streptomyces huiliensis. The sequence continues at coordinate 9,052 of NZ_JAIQLH010000109.1, forward strand.
GGCTGGCTCAGCGGGGTGTTCGGCGTCGAGGAGACCGGCCCGATCATGAGCATGATGCCGATCTTCATGGTCGGCGTGGTCTTCGGCCTGGCCATGGACTACGAGGTCTTCCTCGTGACCCGGATGCGGGAGGCGTTCGTCCACGGCGAGAGCCCGGACGAGGCCGTGGTGACCGGCTTCCGGCACGGCGCGCGGGTGGTCACGGCCGCCGCGGTCATCATGATCAGCGTCTTCGCCGGGTTCATCGGCTCCTCCGAGTCGATGATCAAGATGATCGGCTTCGGCCTCGCCATCGCCGTGTTCTTCGACGCGTTCATCGTCCGCATGGCCATCGTCCCGGCGGTCCTCGCGCTGCTCGGCAAGGCCGCCTGGTGGCTGCCGCGCTGGCTGGACAAGGCCCTGCCGAACGTGGACGTGGAGGGGGAGGGGCTGCAGAAGCAGCTGGCCTCGGAGTCCGCGCCCGAGGACGAGTCCGCGCCCGCGGACAAGGCGGACCGGGCCGGTGACCCCGACCCGGACGCCGACCCGCGACTGACGCGCGTCTGACCCTCGACTGACCCGCGTCTTACGTCCGTATACGGCGCCCCGGGCCCGTCCTTCCGCCACGGCGGGGGGACGGGCCCGTTCCCGTTGTGGAGATTCCCGCCGGACGTGGCGAAGCCCACGCCGGGGAACCGTTCATGCGGGAACGCGCGTTTTCCCTAATCCACGGGGGCATGCGACCGTGGCCGCGGTCGGGGGCGCGGGTGAAGGGAAAGGGCTCCACTGGTGAACCTGCTCGATGTGCTTCTGCTCCTGGTCGTCCTCGGCTACGCCGTCTCCGGCTTCCGGCGCGGCCTCGTCGCGAGCGCCGTCCTGCTCGCCGGCTTCCTGGGCGGCGCCGTCCTCGGCGTCTGGGTGCTGCCCTCGATCGTCGGCCACTTCGAACCCGGCTCGTCGTCCGCCGCCGTGGTGGCCGTCCTCGTCGTCCTCGTCCCGGCCGTGCTCGGACACGCCCTGGCCGGGCGGCTCGCCTGGAGCCTGCGCAGGCGGCTGACCTGGGCGCCGGTGCGCGGTGTGGACGGCGCGGGGGGCGCGGTCGTCAACTCGCTGGCCGTGCTGCTGGTGGCCTGGGTCGCCGCCAGCGTCTTCGTCTCGGCCAACTCCACCCTGCTGACCGGCCAGATACGTGATTCCCGGGTGCTCGGCGCGGTCCAGGACGCCATGCCGGAACAGGCCCCGACCTGGTTCAGCCGGACCACCGACGCCCTCACCGGCGCCGGCTTCCCCCAGGTCTTCAACCCGTTCGAGAACGAGCCCGCCACCAGCGTCGCCAAGCCCTCCGGCGACGCCGTCACCGTCGCCGCCAACCGCGCCGCCCGGACGTCCGTCGTGAAGGTCGAGGGCGTCGCCGACGTCGACGGCGGGCGGCGCGGCCAGGAGGGCAGCGGCTTCGTCTACGCCGCCCAGCACGTGATGACCAACGCGCACGTCGTCGCCGGCGTCACCGACCCGACCGTCCGCGTCGGCGGCGTCGGACGTCCGCACCGGGCCAAGGTCGTCCTCTTCGACCCCGAGACGGACGTCGCCGTCCTCGACGTGCCCGGGCTGGACGCGCCGGTGCTGCCCTTCGACAAGAGCGCCAAGCGGGGCGACGCCGCGGTCGTCGCGGGCTTCCCGGAGAACGGGGGGCTCGACCTGCGGGCGGCGACCGTCGCCAACGAGCTGCGGGCCAAGGGGCAGGACATCTACGGGGACGGCCTGGCCACCCGGCAGGTGTATTCCGTGCGCTCGACCGTTCGGCCCGGCAACTCGGGCGGGCCGCTGCTTACTCCTTCGGGGAAGGTGTACGGGGTGGTGTTCGCTCGGTCCACGGCGAACGCGGAGACGGGTTATGTGCTCACCGCTGCCCAGGTCGCTGAGGACGCGAGGCTGGGGGCTACGGCTACTCGGGCGGTGAGCACGGGTAGCAGGGCGGCGCTGTAGGGGGAGGTGCCCCGGTCCCGCCCTTTCGCCGTTTCCTGGGGCTGCGCCCCAGACCCCCCTTTCGCGGCTGCGCCGCTCGTCCTCAAACGCCGGACGGGCTGAATCAGCCCGTCCGGCGTTTGAGGACAACCGCGCGGAGCGCGGTTTCGGGGGTCCGGGGGGCTTGCCCCCGGGAAGCGGCGAAGGGGAGGGACCGGGGCACAGCACCCCGCAGGGGGCGCGCAAGCGCGCGCCGCACGCTCTTGCGAGAGCTTCGCAACGCGCCCATCATGCGAGCGGTTCACCCCTACACGATCGGCACGGACCGAAAGTGGGCGCCCCATGCACGTACCGGACGGATACATCGACCCACCCGTCTCCCTCGCCGCGGGAGTCGCCGCGGCCACCGCCGTGGCACTGGCGCTGCGCGGCGCGCGCCGGGAGCAGGAAGCGGGTGCCGCGCCCCTCGCCGGCCTGGTCGCGGCGTTCGTGTTCGCCGTGCAGATGCTGAACTTCCCGGTCGCCGCGGGCACCAGCGGCCACCTGCTGGGCGGCGTCCTCGCGGCGGTCCTCGCCGGGCCGTGGACGGGGTTGCTGTGCATAACGGTGGTCCTGCTGGCCCAGGCGTTCCTCTTCGCGGACGGCGGCCTCACCGCGCTCGGCGTCAACATCACCGACATGGCGGTGGTCACCACGGTCGTCGGTTACGCGGTGTTCCGCGGGCTGCTGGCGGTGCTGCCGCGCGGGCCGCGCGCGGTGACGTTCGCGTCGTTCGGCGCGGCGCTGGTCTCGGTCCCGGCCGCGGCCTGCGCGTTCACCCTCTTCTACGCGCTCGGCGGGACGACGGACGTACCGGTGGGCACGGTGTTCGCGGCCATGACGGGGGTGCACGCGCTGATCGGCGTGGGCGAGGCGGTGATCACGGCGATGACGGTGAGCGCGGTCATGGCCGTCCGCCCCGACCTCGTCCACGGCGCCCGCGCCGCGACCCGCGCCCCGGCGGAATCACCACGCGCCCCGGCCGCATCCACGCGCGCCCCCCGCCCGCGGCGCCGCTTCGCTCTCGCCGCCATGGCCGTCACGGCCGTGCTCGCCGGCGGCGTCAGCTACTACGCCGCGAGCACGCCCGACGGGCTGGAGAAGGTCGCCCGGGACAAGGGCCTCGACCGCGAGGAGCGGGCGCACGCCGTCGAGGACTCGCCGCTGGCCGACTACCGGGTGAAGGACGTCGCCGACGAGCGCGCGTCCGGCGCCCTCGCCGGCGTCCTCGGCGCCGGCGTCACCCTGGCGGCCGGCACGGGCGTCCTCGTCGTGCTGCGCCGCCGCCGGGCCCGGCCGGCCGCGCC
>NZ_JAIQLH010000011.1 GCF_020037025.1 Streptomyces huiliensis
GACCGGTGGTGTCCTCCTCCCGTTCTTCTCCTTCATGACCTTCCTGATCGCGGTCCCGACGGGGGTGAAGTTCTTCAACTGGATCGGCACCATGTGGAAGGGCTCGCTGTCCTTCGAGACCCCGATGCTCTGGGCCACCGGCTTCCTGATGACCTTCGTCTTCGGCGGTCTGACGGGGGTCCTGCTGGCCGCACCGCCGCTCGACTTCCACGTCTCGGACTCGTACTTCGTCGTCGCGCACTTCCACTACACGCTCTTCGGCACGGTCGTGTACGCGATGTTCGCCGGATTCCACTTCTGGTGGCCGAAGTTCACCGGCAGGATGCTGGACGAGCGGCTCGGCAAGATCACCTTCTGGACGCTCACGGTGGGCTTCCACCTGACGTTCCTGGTCCAGCACTGGCTGGGCGCGGAGGGCATGCCGCGCCGGTACGCCGACTACCTGGCGGCCGACGGCTGGACGGCGCTCAACACGCTGTCCACCATCGGGTCCTTCCTCCTCGGGCTGTCGTTCCTGCCGTTCTTCTACAACGTCTGGAAGACCGCCAAGTACGGCGCGAAGGTCGAGGTGGACGACCCGTGGGGCTGGGGCCGTTCGCTGGAGTGGGCGACTTCCTGCCCGCCGCCGCGGCACAACTTCCCGTCCCTGCCGAAGATCCGCTCCGAGTCCCCGGCGCTCGACCTGCACCGGCCGGGCCTGGAGTCGGGTGACGCGCGGCCGGCGGCGGAGCGCGAGCCGGCGGTGACGGCGGGATGAGCGAAGAGTGACCACCCGGGGCCCGAGGACGCCGAGACGGCGCCCCCGGGCCCCTCCGCGTCGCGGACGCAATCACACCCTCACCCTTTCGTGTGAGTTAGTCCGGAGAACGACCGTCATCGTCAACGGTCCGCTCATCAAGGCGCATTGACGTACTTCGCGGCGCTTGCCCGCTTTCGGGCGCCGCCGTGTCCTTCCCCCGTTTGGCGCAGTTGGTCACGGGACCGCCGGAAACGGCACCCGAACGAGTGGAGGGAGCACCAATCGTGACGACCGACCCCGGGCTCAAACGGACGGCGGACCCGTCCCGGCCCCCGCGGGCGGCAGACGGGCCGTCCGGCCCGCCGTCCCGCCCGCCCCTGCCCGAACCGAAGGAAGTGCGATGCCGCGACGCCGGGCTCCGGGACGCGTTCGAGGACGCGTCCTTCTTCCAGCTGTGCTCCCGCATCCCGGCCCTGCTGGCCCAGATCGCCCGCATGGCCTGGGAGGTCGACCGCCGCGACGTCCTGGTCCTGGTCGGCTGTCAGCTGCTCTCCGGCACGGCGGCGGCCGTCGGCCTCGCGGCGACGGCGCGGGCCATGACGCCGGTGCTCGGCGGCGGGCTGGTGCCCGACCGCATCCGCGAGGCCCTCCCGGCCCTGATCGTCGTGGCGGTGGCCGCGGCCGTCGCCCGCGTCACGTACGGGGTGGCGTCCTGGTCCGTGAGCCGGCTCAAACCCCGGCTGATGACGGCCGCCGACGTCGCCCTGGTCGAGGCGGTGGTCTCGGTGGAGCTCGCCGCGCTCAACCGCGCCGACTTCGCCGACGAGCACGAGGCGGCCGAGACCGGTGCGGTCCGCTGCGACCGGATGCTGCACGACGCGCAGTCGTTCATGTCCGCGCTCATCCGGCTCCTCGCCGCCTTCGGCGTGCTGACCGTCCTGCACCCGCTGATGCTGCCGGTGCTGGTGCTGGCCGTGGTGCCGTCCGGGGCCGGCGCGGTCACCGAGGCGAAGATCGAGCACCGTACCCACTACTCCAACGTCTCCCGGCGCAACGTCAAGGGGATGATGCGCTGGTACGTCACCACACCGCGGCTGGCGGACGAGGTCCGGGCCAACAGCATGCGGGAATACCTGATGTTCTGGTACCGGACGGTCTCCGACCGCATCGACGCGCGCATCGTCGCGGCGGCGGGCCTCGGCCTGCGCGTCAACGTCCTCGCGGCGGTCGCCGGCGGCGCCTGCCTGACGCTGGCCTGGACCACGCTGCTGTGGCTGACGGTCACCGGCCGGGTGTCGTTCGCCGTCTCCGCCACGGCCGTCGTCGCCGTACGCGCCGCCCTGGGCAACCTCACCAACGTCGTGCACTACTGCACCAGCCTCTTCCACTCCACCCTCTACCTCGGCGACTGGAAGCGGTTCGTCGACCGCACCCGGGCGCTCGCCCCGAACCGCGGCCGGGAGGCGGCCCCCGCCCACCCGGAGACGATCCGCTTCGAGAAGGTCACGTACGCCTACCCCAACAGGACCCGGCCCGCCGTCGACGGCCTGGACCTGACGCTGCGCCGCGGCGAACTCGTCGCGGTGGTCGGCGAGAACGGCTCCGGGAAGTCCACCCTGATGCGGCTGGTGACCGGGCTGTTCACCGCCGACAAGGGGACGGTCTGCTGGGACGGGGTGGACCTCGCGACCGCCGACCCGGACACGGTCTGGACGCGGACCGGCCTCGTCCCGCAGTTCTTCGCCTACTGGCCGCTCACCGCCCGCGAGAACATCACCCTGGGCCAGCCCCTCACCTGGGACGACGAGCGGGTGTGGGAGACCGTGGACCTGGTCGGACTGCGTCCGACCGTCGAGGAGTTCCCCGAAGGGCTCGACATGCTGCTCGCCCGCGAACTGTGGGGCGGCGTCAACCTCTCGGGCGGCCAGTGGCAGCGCATCGCCTGCGCCCGGGCCCTCTACCGCAGGCCGCCGGTGCTCATCCTGGACGAGCCGACCAGCGAACTCGACGCCCGCGGCGAGCACCTGATCTTCCAGGCGCTCAAGGACATGGCCAAGGACCGCATCACCATCGTCGTCACCCACCGCCTGGACAACACCCGGATCGCCGACCGGATCGTGGTGATGGAGCACGGCCGGATCACCGAACAGGGAACGTTCGACCGGCTGGTGACGGCCGGCGGCCTCTTCCAGGAGCTGTACGCGCTCTCGCAGGACCGCTGAGACGCGCGGAGGGCGCCCGGCCGCGGACCGAAGAGGCCCGGCGGCCGGGCGCCCTCCGGCGTCCGCCCTGTATCCGCTGCGCGCTACCCGCGCCGCTCCGCGCGCCGCACCGACACCCGCCGGCGCAGCAGCACCAGCGGTACGGCGCCGACGAAGGCGAAGGCGGTGGGGGCCGCGGCGGCCGCCTTGCCGATGCCCTTCTGGTCGAAGGTGTCGGGCACGGGCAGGGTGGACCAGCGGTCGATCGGCCAGGCCACGACGATCGCGCGGCCGACGACGTTGCCGACGGGCACGAAGCCGTTGCCCGGCTCGTCCTGGTGGTAGCGGGAGTCGGCGGAGTTCTGCCGGTGGTCGCCCATCACCCAGAGCCGGTCCTTGGGCACGGTGACCTTGAACTGGCCCTCGGGAGCCTGACTGCAGGGGGTGTTGCCCGGGAAGACGTACGGCTCCTCCAGCGCCTTGCCGTTGACCTTCAGCGGGCCGGTCCCCTTGCACTCCACGGTGTCGCCCTCGACCCCGATGACCCGCTTGATCAGGTCCTTCTCGTTGGCCGACGGCATCAGCCCGATGAAGCTGAGCGCCTTCTGCACCACGTTGGGCTCCGGCGTCGGCTCGTCCTTCAGCCAGGTGCCGGGGTCGTGGAAGACGATGACCTCGCCGCGCTCGGGCTCCGACCCGAACCAGGGGGTCAGCTTGTCGACGAGCACCCGGTCACCCCGCTGGAGGGTGTCCTGCATGGAGTCCGAGGGGATGGAGAACGCCTGCACCAGGAACGTCTTGATCAGCAGCGCCAGCACCAGGGCGACCACGACGAGGAGGGGCAGCTCCTTCCAGAACGGCCGCTGCTGTCCGGCCTTCTTCTTCGCCTTCCCCGTCTTCCCGGCCTCATCGGCCGTCCCGGCCGTCCCGTCGGCCGCCCCCACGGGCTCCTCCTCCGGCCCGCCCTGCCCCGAACGCGCGCCCACCGCCACGTCCCCCACATCCACTCCTCACTTCGACCACCGCCCGCTCCGTCCGCGGCTCGGGCCCCGGCGTTCCCGTCGAGCGGGAGATTCCGGCGGGGTCAGCCTATGCGAAGCGGGGGTACGGGCGTTCCGGGCGGCGGCCGTGCGCGGTGTGACGGGGCGTCGGCGGCGCGGCGGGTTCGTCCGTACGGGTCGCCGGCGTCCCCGTCCCGCGGCCCGATTGCCCTCCCACCGGCCATTGCCGCGGGCGATCACCGCGGCTTAGGGTTGCCTCGCCTCCGCCTCGCGGACCACGCGCACACCGTTCACCCCGTCGTCGCGGTCTCCCCGGGCAGCCGCCGACGGCGGCCTGCCGAAGGGAGCCAGGGATGGCAACGGAACAGGACCGGACGAACGACGGCCGCACCGGCCCCCCGCCGCAGGCGGTGCTCATGCCCCTGCTGTGGGGCCATCCGGTCGCGCACCTGCTGCGCACGATGCTGCGGCTGGGCGTGGCGGACCGGTTCGGCGACGGAGAGGCCACCGCCGAGGAGATGGCCGCCCACTGCGGGACCCTGCCCGAGCCCACCCGGCGGATGCTCCGCGCACTGGTCCCCCTCGGTCTGGTCGCCGAGGTACGGCCGGACGCCTTCCGGCTCACCCCGGCCGGCGCGCTGCTGCGCGCGGACCATCCGGAGAGCATGGCCGCCACGATCCGCGTCTTCACCACCCCGGCCATGGTCCGCGCCTGGGAGCACCTGGAGGACGGGTTGCGGACCGACGGTCCCGTCTTCGACGCACTCCTCGGACACGACTACTTCACCCACATACGGAAGGACCCCGAGCTGTCGGCCGCCTTCAACACGGCCATGAGCCAGACCACCCGGGCGACGGCCGAGGTCCTGCCCGGCCACTACGCCTTCGGGCGCTTCGGCACCCTCGTCGACGTGGGCGGGGGCGACGGCACCCTGCTGGCGGCCGTCCTCGCCGCGCACCCCGGGCTCCGCGGGATCCTCTACGACTCGGCGGCGGGGCTCGCGGAGGCGGCGCCCCGGCTGGAGCGGGCGGGGGTGGCCGACCGGTGTGCGCTGGAGACCGGCGACTTCTTCGTCTCCGCCCCGGCGGGCGGCGACGCCTACCTGCTCAAGAGCGTGCTGCACGACTGGACGGACGAGCGGTGCGGCGTCATCCTCGACGGGATCCGCCGGGTCGTACCGGACGACGGGCGGCTGCTGATCGTCGAGCCGGTGCTGCCGGCGCCGGGGTCCGCCCCGGCCGGCGGGGACCCCGGCCCGTACCTGAGCGACCTCACCATGATGCTCGCCCTCGGCGGCAGGGAGCGCACGGCCGAGGACTTCGCGGCGCTGTGCGCCGCCTCGGGGTTCCGGCTGACGTCCGTGACCACGCTGCCGGCGCCGAGCACCTTCTCGCTGGTGGAGGCCGTACCGGTGTGACGGCGGCCGTCCGCCGGAGGCGCTTGCCCGGGGCGGACGGAGGGCGGAGTACGCGTCAGACCGCGGGGACGGCCCGTTCTCCGTCCCCGCGCCGGGCGTGCGGGTGGCGCAGGCACCAGCCCTCCCAGGCGGAGGCGACCATGTCGCGGACGGTGTGCCGGGCGCGCCAGTCCAGTTCCCGTTCGATGGGCGAGGAGTCGGCGACGACGCGCGCCGGGTCGCCTGGCCGCCGGGCGGTGACGACGGGGGTGGTGTCGTGGCCGGTCACCTCGCCGATGACGGCGATCAGCTCGCGTACCGAAAGGCCCTCGCCGCGGCCGACGTTGTAGGTGCGGGCCACGCCCTGCCGGGCGCGCAGGAAGCGGGTGGCGGCGAGGTGGGCGGAGGCGATGTCGGCGACGTGGATGTAGTCGCGGACGCAGGTGCCGTCCGGGGTCGGGTAGTCGTCGCCGAACACCAGCGGGGCCTGGCCGGCGGTGAGATTCTCGAAGACCATGGGCACGAGGTTGAGCACCCGTTCGTCGGCCATCCGCGGCTCGGCGGCGCCGGCCACGTTGAAGTACCGCAGGTTGACGAAGTCCACCCCGTGGGCGCGGTGGGCCGCGGCGGCCAGCCACTCGCCGATCAGCTTGGTCTGGCCGTAGGGGCTGATCGGGGCGCAGGGGGTGGCCTCGGTGACCAGGTCGTCGTCGACCATGCCGTAGACGGAGGCGCTGGAGGAGTACACCAGCTTGCGCACCCCGGCGTCGTCCATGGCCGCGAGGAGCGTCCGGAAGCCCTCGACGTTCTGGCGGTAGTGCAGCAGCGGCAGTTCGACGGACTCGCCGACCTGCGTCCGGGCGACGAGGTTGACCACGCCCTCCACCGGGTACCGGCGGAAGACGCCGGCCAGCGCGTCCGCGTCCAGCACACTGGCCTCGACGAGCGGGACCCCGTCCGGGACGGCGTCCCGGCTCCCGGTCGAGAGGTCGTCCACCACGACGACCCGCTCGCCGGCCTCCCGCATGGCCCTGACGACGTGTCCGCCGATGAATCCGGCACCGCCCGCGACGAGCCAGTACGACATGTCCCACTCCCTTTCGATGCGCGGCCGTTGCGCGGCCTGGGACGATCATCGCCGACCCGCCGGCCGCGGCACGCCGGCGGGTCGGGCGGGGCGGTGGCCGGCATCCGGCGGCGCGCAAGCGGTGGTTCGCGGTACGACGGACGTCCGTCGGCGGCCGGTCCGCCGGCAGGACGAGACGAAACTCACCCCGCCCCGGCCGACAACAGCCGTGCCGCCATGAGCAGCGCGACCACCGTGCCCGCCTCCGTGACGGCGCCCGTCCCGGCGACGCGGACCGCCTCGTCCAGTGGCATCCAGCACACGCGCATGCCGGCCTCGGTCGGGTCCCGCCGGACGGTGCCGGGGCGCAGGGCGGTGCCCAGGTACAGGTGGGTGACGGCCGAGGTCCGGGACGGCAGCGGATGGAAGACGCCCAGCGGCCGGAGCGCGCCGGGCCGCCATCCCGTCTCCTCCTCGCACTCGCGCGCGGCCGCGGCCTCGGGGTCCTCCCCCGCCGCGACGCCCCCGCCCGGCACGTGCAGCAGCCTCCGCCCGACCGGCGCGAAGGCGTCCTCGACCAGGGCCACCCATCCCACGTCGTCGACGGCGACGACCCGCGCGCCGTCCGCGATCGTCAGGCGCTCGTACGTCCCCTCGGCACCGTCCGGCTGGACGACGCGGTCACGGTGCAGCGTCACGTGCGCCCCGCGATACAGCACCTCGCTCCCGAGCCGCTCCCAGGTCCGGCATTCCGCGTGGTTGACACCCATTCCCCGACGTTCCCCCGGCCCGAGTGGCGATGATCTGGCGCCCTGAGAACGAGAGGGCCGCCCGGCGGTTCCGGGACGGCGGGGGCCGGGCCTTGCGCGGTCCGCCGTGCCGGGATAGACCTGCCCCACACCAATATCGAACTGGAGTGCGCCAACATGACCCCCGACGAGCGCGTCCCCCCTCCCACCACCGGCGACGAGCGGGAGACGCTGCGGGCCTACCTGGACTACCACCGCGCGACCCTGGCCCGGAAGTGCGCGGGGCTCACCGACGACGAGCTGCGCCGCCGCTCGATGCCGCCGTCGGCGCTGTCGCTGCTCGGCCTGGTCCGCCACCTCGCCGAGGTGGAACGCGCCTGGTTCCGCCGGGTGTTCGAGGACAACGGCCTGCCGCTGGTCTGGTCGGACCGGACCGACTTCCAGGCGGCGTACGACGCGTCCGCCTCGACCCGCGCCGAGGCCTTCACCGCCTGGGAGGCGGAGGTCGCACACTCCCGCCGTGTCGAGGGCGCGGCGGCGTCCCTCGACACGACGGGCCTCCAGCCCCGCTGGGAACAGCGGGTGTCCCTGCGCATGGCGTTGGTCCACGTCCTCCTGGAGTACGCCCGCCACAACGGCCACGCGGACCTCTTGCGCGAGGGTATCGACGGCGAGGTGGGGGCCTGAAACCTCCCTCGGGCGAGCGCCGTTCGGCGTCCCGCTAGCCTGACCGTATGGAAGCGATCCTGGTCAGCGCGTGTCTACGAGGGGTGCCCTGCCGGTTCGACGGGCGGGACAAGGCGTCGGCGGAGGTCGGGGAGGCGGTGGCCGGGCGGCGGGTGGTGGCGTTCTGCCCGGAGGTGGCGGGCGGGCTCCCGACGCCGCGGCGGCCGGCGGAGCTGGTGGGCGGCGACGGGCACGACGTGCTCGACGGGACGGCGCGCGTCGTCGAGGACACCGGGCGGGACGTGACGGAGGAGTTCACGGCCGGGGCGCGGCGCGCGCTCGCGGCGGCGCGCCGGGGAGGGTGCTCGGAGGCGCTGCTGATGCCGCGCAGCCCGTCGTGCGGGCGGGGTGCCGTGTACGACGGCTCGTTCGGCGGCGCGCTGGTGCCGGGGGACGGTGTCACGGCGGCGCTCCTGGAGCGGAACGGGATCACCGTGCGGCCCGCGCCGGGGGTGTGAGCCGGCCGTCACCTCTCGAATCTCCTACGGGCCGTTTACCGGCCCGGCGAGCGGCAACGCGTGCCCCGACGGCATTTTCCGGCCATGAGGAGGCAGCACCGTGGCAGCGTCCGGCACCGTGGACACCGAGCTGTGGGACGAGTTCCACACGGCGGTGAACATGACATCGCGCGAGCTCCAGGACTGGCTGAACGTCCAGGCGGCGGGCGAACGGGCCGAGGAGGTGCCCGACCGCGCCGGGCCGCCCACCGGGCGGCGGGTCCTGGACATCCTGGCCAAGCGCCGCACCGACCTCACCGAGGAGGACGCCCGCGTCATGCGGCGCGTCTGTGACGTCGTCCGCTCCCGGCGGAGCCCGGACCGGGAACCGGAGGCCGGCGGGACGCGGTGGCGCCACGGGCTGATGAGCATCGGCCACGACCCGCTGAAGCCGTCCTGAGCCGGCGCGAAAGGCCACGGCGTGCACGCCGCGCCGGGGCGTCCGACACTGGAAGCCGGGGGCGGGCGCCGTCCGTCCCCACCCTCTGCAAGCGAAGCGAAGGGCAGCGCCGACATGAGCGCCAAGGACAGGACGAAGGCCAAGGCCGACCAGACGAAGGGCCGCCTCAAGGAGACCCTGGGCCGGATGACCGGCGACCGGCGGACGCAGTCCGAGGGCCGCCTCCAGAAGGCCAAGGGCGAGCTCCACGACGCCGTCGCGAAGGCCCGGCACGCGGCGGAGCGGAAGCAGCACCAGCACAAGGGCAGGTGACGGCGGCCCGCCGGGCGCTCAGCCGGCCACCCTCAGGAGCAGCTTGCCGGTGGTCGCGCGCGTCTCGACGAGACGGTGCGCCTCCGCCGCCTCCGCGAGGGGGAACTCCGCCGTGACGGGCAGGTGGACGACGCCCTCGGCGACCGCCCGGAACGCCCGCGCCGCGATCTCCCGCAGCGCGTCCGGCGCCGTGGCGGCGAGGGTGAGGATCGAGAACCCCGCGACCGAGACCGCGCCGGGGAACAGCTCCGGCTGCCCGAGCCGCCACGGCTCCGCCGCGCTCGCGTTGCCGTAGGAGACGAGGCGGCCGAAGGGGGCGAGCGCCTCCAGGCTGCGCCGGAACGTCTCGCCGCCGACCGGGTCCAGCGCGAGGTCCACGCCCCGCCCGCCCGTGGCGGCGCGGACCCCGTCGGCGAACTCCCCGACGAACACCTCGTCGTACCCGTGCCGGAGCGCGTACTCCGCCTTCGCCTCCCGCGACACCACGCCGTACACCCGCCCGGCGCCCGCGGCCCTGGCCAACTGGCCCACCACCGTGCCGACTCCGCCCGCCGCGCCCTGCACCAGCACGGTCTCGCCCACGCGCAGCCGGCCCGCCTCGTGGAGGAGCGCGTGCGCGGTCGGCAGGACGGTGGGGAGGGTGGCGGCGGTGCGCAGGTCGAGGCCGTCCGGCAGGGCGAAGACGGTGGCGGCGTCGACGACGACGGCCTCCGCGTAGGCACCGCCCGGGGTGAGAGCCGCGACCGCCTGGCCGGCCTCCAGCCCCGTCACGCCGTCGCCGACGGCGCGGATCCAGCCGGACACTTCAAGCCCCGGCACGAAGGGGAGCGACGGCACCCGGTAGCCCTCGCTCCGCGCCTTGATGTCGGCGAAGTTCACGCCGGCGTACGCGACATCGATGGCGACCTGCCCCGGCCCGGGGCGCGGGGCCGGCGCCCGCGTCACCGCCAGGACCTCCGGGCCGCCGAACTCCTGGAACCGGACAACGCGCATGACAGCCACCCTTCGACGAGTGTTCAACGATGATCGAACACTCGGGAGTGTATGCCTGTCATCGAACACTCCGCAACCGCCCGCCACGCGCGCGGAATGGAACCGCGGACCACGACGTTGCAGACGCACCGAGGGCCGCGACGATCACGGCCGCCGGCACGTCGCCGGCACACCCAGGGGGCACATCACCATGGACCACACCGACCGGCGCTTCCTCTTCCTGCTCGGCAGCTCCCGCACCGGCGGGAACACCGAAGCGCTCGCCCGGCACGCCGCCGACCAACTGCCGCCGCAGGTGGGCCGGCGATGGCTGCGGCTCGCCGACGTGCCGCTGCCCGCGTTCGACGACCTGCGCCACGTCGACGGGCGCACCCGGGACGTCCCCGCGGGCAACGAGAAGCTGCTGCTGGACGCCACGTTCGAGGCGACGGACCTCGTGATCGCCTCGCCGCTGTACTGGTACAGCGTGTCCGCGTCCACCAAGCTCTACCTGGACCACTGGGGCGGCTGGCTCAACACCCGGGAGCTGCGCTTCCGGGAGCGGATGCGGGACAAGACGATGTGGGCCGTCACCACCACCAGCCATGACACCGACGCGTTCGCCGACCCGCTGCTGGGCACCCTGCGGCTGTCCGCCGAGTACCTGGGCATGCGCTGGGGCGGTTCGCTCGTCGGGCACGGCAACCGGCCGGGCGACATCCGGCGCGACACCGCCGCCCTGACGTCCGCCAAGACGTTCTTCGCGGCCGCGGGGCACTGACGGCGGGCCGTCGGCGGTGACCGGAATGGTCACGGTGCGGCGGCCCCATGGCCACGCCGGTCCCACGCGTGATCAGCTGTCCCGGTGGAAGCCCTATGGACAACTGCCGTCGCGGTGGCGGGAACGCTGCTCGGCTCCCTGATGACGTACGTCCTCCAGCGCCGGGTGGCGGTGCGCGGCGAGGCGTTCGCGCGGTCGGAAGCGCTGCGGCGGGAGCGCATGACGACGTACAGCACGTTCGCCGAGGCGGTGGAGGACTACCGCCACGGCCAGGCGGAGCGCTGGTACAGCGGGCAGGAGGACCCGGGCGGCGAGGCGTACATCGCCGCCCGGGACGAGGCCCACCGGCGCCGCACGGCGGCCCGGCAGGCGCTCTACCGGGTCCGGCTGCTCACCGACGACCCACGGGTGAACGCCGCGGCCGAGCGCGCCTACGCGTGCACGTGGGAGATCTCGAACGCCCGGGACCAGAGCGGGCGGGACGCCCGGGACGCCGAGGCGCGGCGGGCGATAGAGGAGTTCGTGACCCGTGCCGCGCCGCTGGTCCGCTGAGGCCGCCACGGGTCAGAAGAGACCGGCGGCGCGGCACGAGCCCGCGTCACGCCGCCTCGGCCACGTCGAGTAGGACCGCCGCCAGCTCGCGCGGCCGGGAGAACATCGGCCAGTGGCCGGTGTCGAGGTCGGCCCGCCGCCAGCGCTCGCCGGTGAGCAACTCGGCTGCCCGGTCGCTCGGTTCGGCGCCGGCGAGGAGGCAGACGACGTACGTCCCCGGGAGCTCGGCGAGGGGCCGGGGCAGGACGGCGGGTTCGGACAGCGTGGTGCCGGGGTGGGGTGTCGAGCCGTCGACGATCCGGGCGATCTGCTCGTCGGTGAGCCCGTGGCCCGCGTAGTGGGAGGGTGGCGCGACCGGCCGGTGGCCGTCGTGCTCGGCGATCTCCTTCAGCACCGCCGCGCCGCCGTCCGGCCAGGCCGAGACGAACGGCACGCCGTCGGCCGGGACTTCGGCGTCGACGAAGACCACGCGGCGCAGCCGGTCGCCGATCCGCCCGGCGGCCTGGCCGACCGGGATCCCGGCGTAGCTGTGTCCCACGAGGACGACGTCGCGCAGGTCCCGGCGCTCGATCTCGTCGACGATGTCCCGGACGTGGGTCTGCTGCCCCGCCGGCATCCCCCGCTTCTCGGCCAGGCCGGACAGCGTCAGCGGACGGGCGTCGTGCCCGGCCGCGCGGAGGTGCGGCACCACGTCGTCCCACGCCCAGGCGCCGAGTTGGGCGCCCGCCACCAGTACGAAGTTCACCATGACCGCACGGTAGGCGAGGGAGCCGGGAGCCGCGCGCGAATTACCGTGCGCGCGGCTCCCTCAA
Organism: Streptomyces huiliensis; assembly: GCF_020037025.1. Lineage (GTDB taxonomy): Bacteria > Actinomycetota > Actinomycetes > Streptomycetales > Streptomycetaceae > Streptomyces > Streptomyces huiliensis. The sequence continues at coordinate 12,206 of NZ_JAIQLH010000011.1, forward strand.
CTCCCCGGCGGGACGCAGCTCGAACGACTCGGGGTCCACCAGCGGCCGCACGCGGTCGGCCACCGGGTCGTAGCCGAGCACGGGGTTCGCGTAGTTCCCTCCGGTGCTCATGGTGACCGGCTTGCCCAGCCGGCGGCCGATGGTACGGAGGACGCCGCACAGGGTGTCCACGCCCGACTGCCCCTGGAGTTCCCGGAGGTCGACGTCGAAGTCGATCTCGTCGGCGGTCATCGGCCGGAAGATGAAGGTGACGTGCGGCACCGGGCGTACGTGCAGTTCGGCCGTGTCCGCGTCCGACGGGCGCGACAGCACGGCCGCGGCGGACGGCAGCGGTGCCGGGGCGCCGCCCACCCGGAACTCCCCGTCCCAGCCGCCCGGCCGGACCAGGTCGAACACCGCCTGCCAGTCCTCGGCCGAGGTGCCGGGCACGGTCAGGTCGGGGAGTGCGCCCATCAGGTCGGGGTCGAAGAGGTTCCTGACGTCGTTCCACAGCAGTTCGGGCACCCAGCCATGGTGCCCGCACCGCCCGCACCCGCGCAGCCGGATTCCCGTCGCCGACCGTAGGGTGAGGGGATGGGCAACGTCTTCCACGCCGGTGACGACCACGGCCTGTTCCTGTCCAACGGGGGCACGGCGGTCTTCGTCGACGTGCTCACGCTCGCCGTGTCCGCACTGGCGGAACGGCCGTGGGACTACCGGTTCGCCGCCCTGCTGGCCCGGCAGGACCAGTCGGTCATGGGGCGGGGCGCCGTCGGCTTCGACCTGGCGGAGCTCGACTGGGGGCGGACCGACGGGGAGCGGGTGGCGGCGAAGGACTTCGTCCTGCGGGTCGTCGACTTGGCGCTGCGGCGGTACCGCTGGGACGAGTTGGACTACTTTCCGCCGTTCGCGGAGAAGTACCTGCGCCGGTTCCGGGAGCTGGTCGAGGCGTTCGACCCGGCCGCGGCCCGGGCCGACGCGGACTCTTTCCCCGGTCCGGACGAGGCGGCGACGGCCTCGTGCGTACGGCACCGGGTGCTGAGCTCGCTGCCGCTGCTGGAGGGGTGCGTCTTCTGCTTCGCGGGCTGACGGCGGCGGGGGCGCGCCGCGTCGTCTCACGCCTGCATGCGCGCGTCCAGGGTCTCCATCAGCTCGATGACGGACGCCTCCCAGAACAGGTCGCCGGCCAGCGCCTGGAGGGCGGAGCCGCGGACGATGGGCACCCGGTCGTCGTCGAGCCCCTGCTCGCGCAGGAGCGCGCGGACCCCGTCCTCGGCCGTCCCGGCCTCCTCGGGGTCGGCGAGCGCGTCGCACTTGTTGAGGAAGACCGCGAACCGGCGCACCCCCGCCCCGCGGGCGAGGCGCAGGTGCTCCCGGGCCTGCGGGGGCACGGCGCCGAGCGCCGACACCACCAGCACGACCCCGTCGAGCGGCGCCTGGCCGAGGAGGTCGCCGACGTGGCGGGCCGAGGTGTCGAAGTGGGTGTAGTGGCACGTGGGGGTGGCGTACGCGCTGTGGGTGGTGTGCGGGGCGAGCGCGGCCCGGGTGCTGCCCGCGGCCTGCACGATCCGCTCGACGGCGCCGGCGTCCTGCCGGTACGCCTTCGCCGCGGCCTTGCCCGCCGCGACGGCCAGCGTGGTCTTGCCATGCCCCCGGTGCCCGATCGTCCCGATGGTGCGGTGCTTCCTGCGCGGCGGTCGTCCGCGATCTCCGGCCATGAGCCTGCTCCTTCCTCCCGGCTTGCTCCCGGCTCCGCGGGGCCCGTCCTGCGGCGCCCGTACCGCGCGGGTGCCCGACGCCGCCTCCGCGATGCGACCGTGGGGCGGGGCGCGGGGAGCACGGGAGGCTCACGGCGGAGCGGTCCGCCGGACGGCGCACTCCGGACAGAGATCAACAGGCGTCAATAGGAAGGTAGTTGACGAAAGCGAACGTCCGCCGGCGGGGGCACCGGCCGTCAGCGCGGAGGTTCGACGCCCGAACACCTCTCCACCTCAGGGCCCTTCAACCCGCCGGCTTCCACGCGCCGACCGCCAGCTTGCCCGTGCTGCCGAGATCCACTCCGCCCTCCGGTTCGACCGTCTGCGCGCGGACACCAGGGGCGGGAGTCACCTCCAGTCGTCGGCCGAGCAGCGGAGGACGACGGGTGTCGTCGTACGTGTTCCGCCACAGGACCACGGCCACCGCCGCCGCGCCGGGGCGCAGGGTCACCGGGCGGGCCGGGGTGTTCGGCACGCCCGAGCGGGCGACGGCCGTGGCGTCGTCGTGCACGGCGACGTCCAGCGCCTCCCCCTTCTCCCCCAGAACGCGCAGTCCGGGGTGGCCTTCGACGGTGCGGGGCGCGGTGCCGCAGTTGTCGAGCCGTACGGCCATGCTGCGCAGCCCCATGGCGCCGTCGACGGGCCCGACCGTGACGCGCAGGCCCTCGCGCGGGCAGGGCGCGGCGGTGGCGCTCGGCGTCGCCCCGCCGTGCGGAACTTCCAAGGGAGCGGGGGCCGTCGGGCGGGGTCCCGCCGCCGTTCCCGGCCGGCCTCCGGGCTCCTCGCGGACGGCGGGCGCGGGGGCGGGCCGCGCGCACGCGGCTGGCGCGACCGTACCGACGATCAGCAGCGCGGCCAGGGTGGGGGTACGCGGCATCCGGTGCATCGGCCGATCTTCTCACAGGGGCGCACGTGGTCCCTTGTCAGCTTATTGCCGTGTATTCCGGTTGTTCTCCCGGTGGGCCGGGTAGGGCGAGACGGTGCCTGCCCGGCCGGGGGGGCGACCGGCCCGACCCGGCCCTCGGCCCGTCGGGCCCGTTCCAGGGCCCGCCCCCGAGCCACGTCGAAGATCCCGACGACAGGGAGTCCTCATGAGCACCGACGCACGGCCCGAAGCCGGGCTCACCCCCGAGCGACCCGAGGCCGGGCTCACCCCCGAGCGGCTGGCCTTCTTCACCGATGCGATCTTCGCGATCGCGATGACGCTGCTGGCGGTGGATCTGGAGCACCCGGACGACGAACAGCTCGGGTCCGGGCGGGCGCTGTGGGACTTCCTCGTCGACCAACGGGGCTCCTACGTGGCGTTCGCGCTGGCGTTCGGGCTCCTCTGGTCGGTGTGGCGGCGCCACCACCAGCTGATGGACCGCGTCCGCCGGCTGTCCGGGGCGTTCGCGTTCTGGCACGCGCCGTTCCTGCTGCTGGTCGCGTTCCTGCCGTTCCCGACGGCGGTCGCCGGCGCCTCGATCGGCAACCCGACGGCGCAGACCCTGTTCGCCGGCACGATGGCGGCCATGGTCTGCTGCGAGGCGGTCCTGAAGGAGATCTCCGTCGCCGCCGGCCTGCTCACCGACGACCCCGCCGCCACCCGCCACGACGCCGGAGCCTCCTGGTCCGTCGGCGTGTGGTTCGCCCTCAGCGCCGGCCTCGCCTGGCTGCTCCCCCACGCCTACGTGATGTGGTTCCTCGCCCCCGCCGCCGCGGCCTGCGGCGCGCTCCTCCTGACGCGCCTCCGCTCACGGACGGACCGTTGAGGTGACCGCGCGCGGAGGCCCCGGTCATCATCGCAGCAGCCCGGTGTACCCCTCCGCGAGGTGGGCCGACGCGGCCTCCGAGCCGACCAGGACGGAGAGTTCGGCGAGCTGGCGGCGCTCGTCGAAGGGGCTGGCGTCGGGGAGGCGGTGCAGCAGCGTCGTCATCCGGTAGGAGAAGTGCTGGGCCCGCCAGGCGCGGCGCAGGGCGCGGGGGCCGTAGGCGTCGAGGTGCCCGAAATCGCGCGTGGCGAGGGCGCGTTCGACCGTCTCGGCGAGGAGGCGGGCGTCGGAGAGGGCGAGGTTGAGGCCCTTGGCGCCGGTGGGCGGGACGGTGTGCGCGGCGTCGCCGGCGAGCAGCATGTTGCCGTGGCGCGGGGGTTCGCAGACGAAGCTGCGGAACCGCAGGACCGAGCGGTCGAGCACCGGGCCCTCGGCGAGGGCGAATCCGTCGGCGCCGCGGACCCGCGCCTGGAGCTCCGCCCAGATCCTGTCGTCGCCCCAGGCTGCCGGGTCCTCGTCGGGGTCGCACTGGAAGTACAGGCGCTGGACGGACTCCGTGCGCCGGCTGACGAGCGCGAAGCCGCGCGCGGAGTGGGTGTAGACGAGTTCGTCGGCGCTGGGCGGGGCCTGGACGAGGACGCCGAACCAGGCGAAGGGGTACGTGCGGGAGAAGTGCGTGCGCGCCGCCTCCGGGACGGCGGCCCGGCACACTCCCCGGGAGCCGTCCGCGCCGACGAGGACGGCGCAGCGCACCTCCCGTGCCACGCCTTCGGCGTCGGTGAACAGGATGCCGGGGCGGTCCGTGGCCAGGTCGGTGACGCGGGTGCCGGTCACGCCGTAGCGGACGTCCCCGCCGTCGCGTTCGCGCGCCGCGGCGAGGTCGGCGAACACGTCGGTCTGCGGGTAGAGCCAGACGTTCTCCCCGACCAGGGCGTGGAAGTCGACGCGGTGGCTCTCGCCGCCGAAGCGCAGGGTGATGCCGGCGTGCGGCCGGCCCTCGCGGCGCACCCGGTCGGAGACGCCGGTGTCGGTCAGCAGCCGGGCGCTGCCGGCCTCCAGGATGCCGGCCCGCTGGGTGCCGGCGATCTCGGCCCGGGTGCGGTGGTCGACCACCACCGAGTCGATCCCGGCGCGCGCCAGCAGGTGGGACGTCATGAGGCCGGCCGGGCCCGCGCCGACGATGCCGACGGTGGTCCGGGAGAGGGTTCCGGGCATGGCGCTTCCTTTCCGGTCGGGGACTCGGGCGAATTCCGCGAACGGGGGGATCGGATTCACGGTCCGCGACCACCGTCGTTAATCAGCACAACAGACAAGAAGACCGCACGCGATATTCGCTCACCACCCCCTCGCCGACCGTCCGCGCGCCCCCATGAGACCACACGAACTCCCGCCCCCGGCAAGCCGAATCACCTATCCCGGAAGCCGGAAGAGCCCCCGGAGCGAATTCATGCCCTCGTCGCCCCGGGGGCGTGCGACCGCACAAGTTTCCGCGATGGAGCGCCGCTTGACCCGTCACTTCCCGGGCTCATAGCCTGCTTTGGCGGCTGATTGTCCGAAGATGCAATTCTTCGGCGGGTACGGCGCACTCTACGGTCTTTTATATGTATTTCATGAAGCGGTGGTGACATGACGGGACGGCTCGGGGAATTCTCCTCGGCCCCACCGCAGACGAGGATGCTCGTGTGCGCGGACGGCTCCACGACCGTGCTGCTCGACGCCCTCATCGGCGAGCGGCTGCGCGTACGGGTCGACCACCAGCGGCAGGTGCGCGCCGGCCGGGTCCGGCACATCGGGTGCCACGTCCTGGGCGCCGCGCCCGACGCCCTGGTGGTCGACCGGCGGTCCCGGATCCTCACCCCGGCCCTCGACGTCATCAGCGTCAACCGCGTCGTGATCGCGGCCCGGCAGAACGGCCGGCTGGTGCCCCCCGACGACGAGTTACTGGGCCCCTACCTCAAGGCCCTGGGGCTGGCGCTGACCAGGGAGCCGATCGCCGTGTCCCGCGGCGTCTGGCCGCTGGGCGGCGCGGAGCCCGCGTGCGTGAGCAAGGAGTACGTCATCGAGTGCGGCGGCGCCGGGCGGGTGTACGTCCACGAGCGGTTCAACCCCCGGTACGTGCCCCTGGAGCACGTGCCCTCCGAGAAGGACGGTGCACCGACATGACGGATCCGGTGGCCGGGCGCGAGACGCCGCCCGGCCGGCAGGCCCCCGGGGGCGCGCCGTGAAACGGGCACTGATCACCGGCATCACCGGGCAGGACGGCTCCTACCTCGCCGAGCTCCTGCTGGACAAGGGCTACGAGGTCCACGGCATCGTCCGCCGCAGCTCGACCTTCAACACCCGCCGCCTGGACCACATCTACCGCGACCCGCACGACGTCGGCCGGCGGCTGATCCTGCACTACGGCGACGTGCGCGACGCGAGCCGCCTGGTGACGCTGCTCGGCCGGATCCGGCCGGACGAGGTCTACCACCTGGCCGCCCAGTCGCACGTCCGGGTCAGCTTCGACGAGCCGGAGAACACCGGCGACATCACCGGGATGGGCACGACGCGGCTGCTGGAGGCCGTCCTCATGACCTCCCGGGACCAGGGCCGGGACATCCGGTACTACCAGGCGTCGTCGTCGGAGATGTTCGGCGCCGCGCCGCCGCCACAGGACGAGCTGACCGCCTTCCGCCCGCGCAGCCCGTACGCCGCCGCCAAGCTCTACGGCTACTGGATGACCCGCAACTACCGCGAGGCGTATGGGCTGTTCTCCGTCAACGGCATCCTCTTCAACCACGAGTCACCCCGGCGCGGCGAGACGTTCGTGACCCGCAAGATCGCCCGGGCGGCGGCCCGCGTCAAGGCCGGCCTGGACAAGCACCTCTACCTCGGCAACCTCGACGCCGTCCGCGACTGGGGGTACGCCCCGGAGTACGTCGAGGGCATGTGGCGGATGCTCCAGCTCGACCGGCCGGACGACTACGTGCTGGCCACCGGGATCGGCTCCACCGTACGGGAGTTCGCCGGGCACTGCTTCTCCCACGTCGGCCTCGACTGGCGCCGCCACGTGCGCTACGACGAGGCGTACCTGCGCCCGACGGAGGTCGACGCGCTGGTCGGCGACGCGGGCAAGGCGCGCCGGGCGTTCGGCTGGACCGCGCGGACGCCCGTGGACCGGCTCGCGCAGATCATGGTGGACGCCGAGCTGGCCCGGCTGGCCGCGGACGGCCGCGAGCCCCGGACGCCGATACCCGTGACCGAGCCCCCGGACCACCACGAACGGCACGAACATCCCGCATTCACAGAGGACTTGGAGCGCCCGGACCCATGACCACAACCGACCGGACCGCCTGGCGGGCCGCCCTCGACCGGCGGGCACGCACGGCCGGGCTCCGCGGGTTCGCGCAACGTCTGCGCCACCCGGTCCGGACGTCGTACCCGAGCACCCGCGCCCTGCGCCGACGGCGGCACCGCGGCGAGGGCCGGCTCTCGACCACGCGCACCTTCTGGGGCCAGGAGATGACGATCGCGCTCCCCGAGGAGGTGTCGGTCGCCCTCCACCGCCGCGGCTTCGTCGACTACGACCTCACGGCCTTCCTCCTGTCCCATCTGCGCCCCGGCGCGACGGTGTTCGACGTCGGCGCGCACATCGGCTACTACACCGTGCTGGCCGCCGCGCTGACCGGCCGCGGCGGGACGGTCCTGGCCTTCGAGCCCACGCCGTCCACGCTCACCGTCCTGCGGCGGAACGCGGGCCGCTTCCCGCAGGCCCGGGTGGTGCCGGCGGCGGTCTGGTCGCGCCGGGACGAGCTGGTGCTCCACGACCACGGCCTCGGCTACAGCGCCTACAACTCGGCGTTCGAGGCCCGGCTGCCGGACGTCGTCCGGGCCCGGATCCCGTCCGAGCCGTTCACGGCCGCGACGGTCGTCCTGGACGACTACGTGCGCGCCGAGGGCGTCGTCCCGGACTTCGTGAAGATCGACGCGGAGAGCGCGGAGGCGCACGTCCTGGCCGGGATGCGCGAGCTGCTGGCCGGGCCACGGCCCGTCGTCTCGCTGGAGGTGGGCGACCTCGACGTGGCGGGCGCGCCGCCCAGCCGCACGCTGGTCGACACCCTGACGGCCGCCGGCTACGCGCCGTGGGAGCTGCGCGACGGCACCCCGGTGCCGCACCGGCCGCGGGACCACTACGCGTACCAGAACCTGCTCTTCGCCCCCGCGGGCCACCGGCTCGCACCGCACCAGGAGGCCGGACCCCGATGCACGACCTGATCATTCGCGACGGCACGCTGTACGACGGCTCCGGCATCCCCGCCCGCCGCGGCGACGTCGCCGTCGACGGCGGAGTGATCACCCGCGTCGGGCGGGTGCCGGACCGCGGCCGGACGGAGCTCGACGCCGGCGGGCGGATCGTCACCCCCGGGTTCGTCGACATCCACACCCACTTCGACGGGCAGGTCAGCTGGGACCCGCTGCTCACGCCCAGTTGCTGGCACGGCGTCACCTCGGTGGTGATGGGCAACTGCGGGGTCGGATTCGCGCCCGCCCGGCCGGACCGGCACGACTGGCTCATCGGCCTGATGGAGGGCGTCGAGGACATCCCCGGCGCCTCGCTGTCCGAGGGCATCACCTGGGAGTGGGAGTCCTTCCCCGAGTACCTGGACGCGGTGGAGCGCGTCCCGCGCGTGCTGGACGTCGCCGCGCAGGTGCCGCACGGCGCGCTGCGGGCGTACGTGATGGGCGACCGCGGCGCCGCGAACGAGCCGCCGACCGAGGACGACCTGCGGCGGATGTGCGCGCTCGCCCGCGAGGGGATCGACGCCGGCGCCCTCGGCTTCTCCACCTCCCGCACCCTCACCCACCTGGCCATCACCGGCGACCCGGTGCCCGGCACCTTCGCCGCCGAGGACGAGCTGTTCGCCCTGGGCGGGGTGCTCGGGGAGGCCGGAACCGGCGTGTTCCAGCTGGTGCCGCTCGGCGCGGGCGGCGAGAAGGTCGACGACCCGCTCGGCGAGATCACCTGGATGCGGCGGCTGTCGGCGGCGGTCGGCCGCCCGGTGACGTTCGGTCTCTTCCAGAACGACAACGACCCGGACGGCTGGCGGGAGCTGCTCCAGGTCGCCGAGGACGCGGTGGCGGCCGGCGCGGACCTCCATCCGCAGGTGGCGGGGCGCCCGTTCAGCGTCGTCATCAGCCTGGACTCCACCCACCCGTTCCACAAACGCCCGTCCTACAAGCGGATCGCCCATCTCCCCGCGCCCGAGCGCCGGGCGGCGATGCGCGACGAGGCGCTGCGCGAGCGGATCCTCGGCGAGCTCCCCGAGCACGCCGACCCCCGCTCGGCGCTGTTCCCCCGCGGTTACGAGCGGCACTTCCCGATGGACGCGACCGGGCCGGACTACGAGCCCGCGGCCGACCGGTCGTTCGACGCCCTCGCCCGCCGCACCGGCCGGGACCCCGAGGCACTGATCTACGACTTCCTCGCCTCCGAGGAGACCAGCGGCATGATCTTCCGGCCGCTGCTGGGCTACGCCGAGTACACGCTCGACCCGATCCGCGAGATGCTGCTCCACCCGCAGGCCGTCCTGGGCCTGAGCGACGCCGGCGCGCACTGCCGGCTCATCTGCGACGCCAGCACCCCGACGTCGATGCTGACCCACTGGGCGCGCGACCGGAGCCGGGGAGCGCGGCTGCCGCTGGAGTTCGTCGTCCGGAAGCAGACGTGGGAGCCGGCCCGGCTGTACGGGCTGCGCGACCGCGGGCTGCTGCGGCCCGGCTACCGGGCGGACGTCAACGTCATCGACTTCGACCGGCTGGCGCTGCGCTCGCCGGAGTTCGTCCACGACCTTCCGGCGGGCGGCGGGCGGCTGATCCAGAAGGCGGACGGGTACGCGGCGACGATCGTCGCGGGCGAGATCACGTTCCGCGACGGGGAGCCGACCGGGGCGCTGCCCGGGCGGCTGGTCCGCGGGGCCCGGTGCGGGCCGGGCGGGCGGTGAGCGCGGGGGCGGCGGGGCCGCCGGTGAGCGGGGGGGGCCGCCCGTGAGCGCGGCCGGGCCGGCGGACGGGCCGTACGGACGCGGTCAACGGACGCGGCAGGCACCAGGAACGGACCAGGCGACACGACGAGCGGGCCGGACGGACAGCGGACGTCCGGCCGTGGAGGGGACCACGCCGTGACCGAACCGACCGACCCGACCGACCCGACCGAATCGACGGGCCGAACGGGCCCGACAGGCCGAACCGGCCGGACCGCCCCCGCCGGGGCGCTCCCGCTCGACAACTCGATGAAGCTGCTGGCCCGCGGCCGGCTCGTGGACGCGACGCTGTCCGAGAAGGACTACGTCATCGAACGCGACCGGCTCGTCGACGGCGCCTACCCCGTCTACGGCGAACGCGCCCGGGGCGCCCGCGTCTGGGACGCCGACGGCAACGAGTACCTCGACTACATCCTCGCCTACGGCACGATCATCCTCGGCCACGCCGACCCGGCGGTGACCGAGGCCGCCCTCCGGGAGATCGAGGAGGGCTTCTCGATCACGCTCCGCAAGCGGACGCACATCGAGCTCGCCGAGCGGCTGGTCCAGGTGATCCCGGGCGCCGAGCGGGTGTTCCTGCTCAAGACCGGCTCCGACGCGACCAGCGCGGCCGTGCGCCTGTCCCGCGCGTTCACCGGCCGGGACCGGGTCGTGCGCTGGGGTTACAACGGGTGGCACGACTGGGCGGCGCAGCGGCCGGGCGGCATCCCGGACACCGTACGGACGCAGGTGGACACCTTTCGGTACAACGACCTGGACAGCCTGCGGGAGGTCTTCCGGCGCCACCGCGGCGAGGTGGCCTGCCTGCTGCTGATGCCGTTCGAACTCGACGCGCCCGAGCCCGGTTTCCTCCAGGGGGCCGTCGACCTCGCGCACGAGCACGGCGCGCTGGCGGTCTTCGACGAGATGCGGTCCGGGTTCCGGGTGGCCCTGGGCGGGGCGCAGGAGCTGTACGGCGTCCGGGCCGACCTGGCGACGTTCAGCAAGGCGATGGCGAACGGCTGGGCAGTGTCGGCGCTGACCGGCCGGGCCGACGTGATGGCGATGGTGGGCCGGACCCACATCTCGTCCACCTTCTACTCCAACACCGTGGCGATGGCCGCCGCGCTGGCGACGATGGACCGGCTGGCGGACGGGACGCTGCTGGCGCGGGTCCGTACGCTCGGGACGCGGTTGCAGGAGGGGCTGGCCGGGCTGGCGCGGCGGCACGGGGTGCCGGCGCGGGTGCGCGGGGTGCCGCAGATGCCGTTCCTGACCTTCGAG
>NZ_JAIQLH010000110.1 GCF_020037025.1 Streptomyces huiliensis
GTCTCGCGTTCCTCGGCGGTGGCGGCGCGCCGTACGGGGACGCCGGCGGCGAGGCGTTCGCGCTCCCGGGAGACCAGCAGCCACCGGACGTCGGCGGCGTCGGCGTCCGGGGCCGCCGGCGGGTGGACCTCGGCCCAGCCGAGCAGGCCGCCGTCGGGGCGGCGGGCGACGACGGTCCACGCCGGGCGGTCGGCGGCGGCGCGGGCCAGGTCGGGGAGGGGCATGGGCAGTCCGGCGTAGAGCTCCTCGTACCGGCGGGCGTCGGCGTCCGCCGCGTCCTGGCCGTCCTCGTACTCGACCGTGATGCCCATGCGCTGTGCTCTCCCGCTCGTGCCGGGGGTACGGGCCCGGCGGCGCCCACCCTCGAACTATTGTGCTCGATGCGTCGATCGCACCCCTGACCGCATCCGTGAAAGGACCCCCGTGCGCCTCTCCCCCGCCGCCGTGACCGCCGCCCTCCTCGTCCTCGCCCTGCCGGCGGGAGCGGCGACCGCCGCGGAGGCCCCGCCGTCCGGGGTCCGCACCGGCGCCGCGCACGCCGCGCCGGCGGCCCCCGTCCGGATCACCGAGGGCCAGGTGCGCGAGGCCGCCCCGGGCACGCCGCTGCTGTACCCGAGCGTCACCAGCTGCCTGACCGTGACCGTACGGCTGGCGGACGGTGGTCTGGTGGGGGCGCACGCCAGCCTGTTCCAGGTGCCCGGCGAGCTGCGTTCGGACGCGATCCTGCCCGCGCTGCGGGCCCGGGTCGGCCACCGGCCCGTGCGGTCCGTGGAGGTCAAGGGCGCGCTCGGCGCCTGGCACCCGGGCTACCTCACCAAGGCGATCGAGGCGTACGGCCCGGACGAGGAGGTCCCGGTGCCGTCGGTCCCCGACGCCGAGGGGGTGGCACGGGCGGTGGCCCGGGCGCTCGGGCAGCCGCGGGCCGCCGTCACGGTGGCGGACGTGCCGGACGGGGACCTGACCGTCCGGTAACCCCCGGCCGACCTGGCCTCCGGGCCTCCGGTGGGCCCCTGGCCCGGGCCTGGGGGACACTGGGGGCACCGGCCCCTCCCGGGCCGGGGTCCGGGACGCACCGCGTCCCCCGGGCGAGACCCTTCTCACCACGCACGTTCCATACCTCACCCGCTCACGCGGCGATCGCCGCGTGGGCCCCGTGAGCCCCTCGCGACCCAGGTCCCGGGGTGTGCCGCCGGCCGTCCGGGGCAGACGCCGGGACGTCCGGCCGGGGGCGCGGGGTTTCCGGCCGAGCTGTCCGGGAGGTGCGTCATGGCGACGGTCGAACAACGTTCCGACGGCGCGGGGGGTGGTACGGGGACGGTCACCACGTCGGTCCCGGCGCGGCTGGACCGGCTGCCGTGGTCGCGGTGGCACTGGATGGTGGTGATCGGCCTCGGCACGGTGTGGATACTCGACGGCCTGGAAGTGACCGTCGTCGGCAACATCGCGTCCCGGCTGTCCGAGCACGGCAGCGGGCTCGACATCTCCTCCGCCCAGGTGACCGGCCTCGCCGCGGCGTTGTACGTGGCGGGCGCCTGCGTGGGCGCCCTCTTCTTCGGCTGGCTGACCGACCGGCTGGGCCGCAAAAGGCTCTTCATGCTGACGCTCGCGGTGTACCTGGCCGCGACCGCGCTGACCGGGCTGGCCGTCGACTCCTGGTGGTTCTTCCTGTTCCGCTTCCTCACCGGCTGCGGCATCGGCGGTGAGTACGCGGCCATCAACTCGGCCGTGGACGAGCTGATACCGGCTCCGTACCGGGGCCGCGTCGACCTCATCATCAACGGCAGCTTCTGGATCGGGGCCGTGGGCGGGTCACTGCTGTCGGTCCTGATGCTCGACACCGCCCTGTTCCCGGCGTGGCTCGGCTGGCGGCTCACGTTCGGTCTCGGCGTGGTCCTGGGGCTGGTGATCCTGCTGGTCCGGCGGAACGTCCCCGAGTCGCCGCGCTGGCTGTTCATCCACGGCCGCGGCGAGGAGGCGGAGGAGCTGGTCGACTCCATCGAGCGGCAGGTCGCCGCCGACACGGGCCGCCCCTGCGAGCCGGTGGACCGGAAGATCACCATCCACCGGCGCGGCAGCGTCGGCTTCCTGACCATCGCGCGGACGGTCTTCCGCGACTACCCCCGCCGTTCGGCGCTGGGGCTGGCCCTCTTCATCGGCCAGGCGTTCCTGTACAACGCGATCACCTTCGGGTTCGGGTCGATCCTCACCGACTTCTTCTCGGTGCCCTCCGGTCACACGGGGTACTACTTCGCGGTCATCGCCTTCGTGAACTTCCTCGGCCCGCTGCTGCTGGGGCGCCTCTTCGACACCGTCGGCCGGCGGCCGATGATCACGGGGACGTACGTGCTGAGCGGGCTGCTGCTGTTCGGCACCGCCTGGCTGTTCGGCCGGGGCTCGCTGACGGCGGCCACGATGACGGCCTGCTGGTGCGCGGTGCTCTTCTTCGCCTCGGCGGGCGCCAGCAGCGCCTACCTGACGGTGAGTGAGATCTTCCCGATGGAGACGCGCGCGCTGGCCATCGCCTTCTTCTACGCGATCGGTACGGCCGCCGGCGGCATCACGGGTCCGCTGCTGTTCGCCAAGCTGACCGGCTCGGGCGTGGTCGGCGACACCGTGCTGGCGTTTCAGATCGGCGCCGCGCTGATGACGGCGGCGGGCGTGGTGGCGGGCTTCCTCGCGCTGCCCGCCGAACGCCGGTCGCTGGAGGACATCGCCACCCCGCTGACGGCCGCCCGCGCGGACACCGGCACCCCGACCGGCACGCCCTGACGCCCCCTCAGGGCCGGTGACCGCAGCGGCCCGCCACTTCTGACGCGAGGCCCGCACGCACATCACCGCGTGCGGGCCTTTCGCATGCCCTCGCCGCCCTCGCGCCCTTCCTCCCGGCCCGAATCCGGTTTCGAGAGTGAGATCACTTCCAGAACACTTGTTTTGACATGCGCACGCCGCCATTGTGTTGCCCGGCACTCACCCCCCGGACACCCGGTGCCACCAGCCTGATCCGCGATTCCCTCACCCACCCCATCGGGAGCGTCACGCATGCGTCTCTACGCGCGTCGAATATCCGTCACCGCCGGCCTCGCCGCCCTGGCCGGCGCGATCGTCCTCAACGGGCCGAGCGCCCAGGCCGCGCCGCCCGCCCCGGCGGACGCCGCCACCGCGCGTTCCTACGTGGACGCGCTGACCGTCCGGCCCGAGGGAACCCTCGACGGTTACAGCCGGGCGCAGTTCCCGCACTGGATCACCCAGCACGGGCAGTGCAACACCCGCGAGGTCGTCCTCCAGCGCGACGGCCAGGACGTCGAGCAGGACGCCAAGTGCGCCGCCGTCGAGGGCACCTGGTACTCCCCCTACGACGGTGCCACCTGGCACGACGCCGCGGACATCGACATCGACCACGTCGTCCCGCTCGCCGAGGCGTGGCGCTCCGGGGCCGACAAGTGGACCAAGGCCGACCGGCAGAAGTACGCCAACGACCTGACGCGCTCCCAGCTCATCGCCGTGACCGACCGCGTCAACCAGGCCAAGGGCGACAAGGACCCGGCGAAGTGGATGCCGTCGCGGGCCGACTACGCCTGTACGTACGTGCGCATGTGGGTGACCGTCAAGCACGACTACAAGCTCACCGTGGACAGCGCCGAGAAGAACAAGCTGGCGGCGGTCCTCAAGGGCTGCTGACGCCCCCACGCCGCACGCGGGCCCGTCCCCCTACCCCGGGGGCGGGCCCGCGACCGTCCGGGCGATGTCGAGGGTGAGCCGCTGCCAGGGGTCGCGCGGGTCGCGGCCGGTCAGTTCGCGGACGCGGCGCAGCCGGTAGCGCAGGGACTGCGGGTGCAGCCGGAGGCCCCGGGCGGCGGCCGTGGCGGAGCCCGTGTCGAGGTAGGCGGTCAGGGCCTCCAGCAGGTGCCGCTGGGCGGGCCGGGCGAGCGGGCCGAGGACCAGCCGTCCGATGTGCTCCGCGTCCGTGGCCGGGTGTCCGGCGAGCAGCGCGAGGACGTGCGCGTCGGCGTCGGTGAGGACGCGCCCTGGGCGGTGGGCGTGCTCCGGCGCGGTGGCGAGGGCGCCGGTGGCGAGGCGGTGGGCGACGGCGATGCGGTCCAGGCCCTCGCCGGTGATCGCGCAGCCGCGCAGACCGCGTTCCCGCAGTACGCGGGGGGCCGCCGCGGCGGCGTCCGCGGGGAGCAGCAGCACCGCCCGCGGGCCCTGGGCCGTGGCCAGTGGCGTTCCGACGGCCGGGCCGGTGAGCAGGGTGAGCAGCTCCGCCGGGTCCGCCGGGCGGTCGTCGGGGCCCGGTCCGGCGACCAGCAGGCAGTAGGGGTACGGCAGTTCGACGCCGAGGCGGGCCGCCCGGTCGGTCACCGCGCCGACGGAGGCGTGCCGGCCGGCGATCAGGTCGTCCAGCAGCAGGCGGAGCGCCTGCGCGCGGTCGCCGGCCAGCCGGTCGCTGGTGGCGGTGTAGGAGCCGGCCATCACCTCGCACAGGGTGTCGAGGGTGGTGAGGAGCTGCCGGGTGAGGGCGAACGCGTCGGCGGCGGCGGACGGGTCGGCCCGGCCCGCGATCTCGTCCACCAGCACGGCGGCGGCGACCCGGTAGGCCCGCAGTACGGCCGGCAGCGGGCGGCCGTCGGCCGCCCGGGCCGCCGCGATGCCGCGGAAGCGCCGCAGGTCGGCCGGGCCGATGTCGCCGTCGACGGCCCACAGGTGCAGGAAGCGCTCCAGCGCCCAGGCCGCTATGGCCCGGACCTCCCCGCGGCGTCCGTCGTCGAGGTCCGCGTAGGCGGGGACCCGTTGGTGCACCGCGTCGACGACGGCCTCGACGACGCGCGGGTCGGCGACCAGCTCCCGGCGGATCCGCTCGCGTTCGTTCGTCACCCCGTGATGGTCGCAGTACTCACCCCGTGCGCACCACCGTGGACGGCACACGTCACCGCCGTGAGGATCGCAGCCGGAACGGAGCGGTTCCACGGACGGGAGGCGGGACGGACCCATGACCACCACGCCGCGCTGGGCGGACTACCAGTACGAGATCTACCTGAACGGGCTGTCGGGCGCGGTGCCCCGGCTGCCCGCCGACCTGAGCCGGCTGGAGGAGCTGGTCGAACGGCGGCTCGGCGCAGGACCCGCGGGGTACGTGATCGGCGCCGCGGGCACCGGGAGCACCGCCCGCGCCAACCGCGCCGCCCTCGACCGGTGGCGGATCGTGCCGCGGATGCTGCGGGACGTGGCCGAACGCGACCTGTCCGTCGAGCTGTTCGGCCGCCGGCTGCCGACGCCGCTCGCGCTGGCGCCGGTCGGCATCCTGAAGATCGCGCACCCGGACGCCGAGCCGGCAGCGGCCCGCGCCGCCGCCGCGCGCGGCGTCCCGTACGTCCTGTCGTCGGCGTCCAGCACCCCCATGGAGCGGGTCGCGGAGGCGATGGGCGACGCCGAGCGGTGGTTCCAGCTGTACTGGCCGAAGGACCGCGAGGTGGCCCGGAGCTTCCTGTCCCGGGCCCGGGCGGCGGGCTACACGGCCCTCTTCGTCACCCTCGACACCCCGCTGCTGTCCTGGCGCCCCCGCGACCTGGACCAGGCGTACCTGCCCTTCCTGCACGGGGTGGGCACGGCCAACTACTTCAGCGACCCGGCGTTCCGGGCGGGGCTGGCCAAGCCCGTGGAGGAGGACCGCGAGGCGGCGGTCCGGCACTTCCTGGGGATGTTCTCGGACGCCGGGAAGACCTGGCCCGACCTGGCGTTCCTCCGCGAGCACTGGGACGGCCCGATCGTCCTGAAGGGTGTGCTGCACCCGGACGACGCGCGGGCCGCCGCCGACGCGGGCATGGACGGCGTCGTCGTCTCCAACCACGGCGGCCGGCAGGTGGCGGGCGCGGTGGCCGCCGCCGACGCGCTGCCCGGCGTGGTGGCGGCGGCCGGCGACCGGCTGACGGTGCTG
This sequence comes from Streptomyces huiliensis, assembly GCF_020037025.1. Classification (GTDB taxonomy): domain Bacteria; phylum Actinomycetota; class Actinomycetes; order Streptomycetales; family Streptomycetaceae; genus Streptomyces; species Streptomyces huiliensis. The sequence goes on from NZ_JAIQLH010000110.1 coordinate 5,933, forward strand.
TTCGACAGCGGGGTGCGGACGGGCGACGACGTGTTCAAGGCCCTCGCGCTGGGGGCGCGGGCGGTGCTGCTGGGCCGGCCGTACGTGTACGGGCTGGCCCTCGACGGGCAGGCGGGCGTCGACCACGTCATCCGGTGCCTGCTCGCCGAACTCGACCTCACCCTGGCCCTGTCCGGGCACGCGGACCCCGCCTCGCCGGGCCCCTCCGACCTGATACGGGAGGCGCTGTGAGCGAGCCGAGGAACGTCCTCGCTATCGTCTCCCCGCACGTCGGCGGCCGGACCGCCGGTGCCGCCCTCGCCGGCCTCTTCCCGGACCGGGCCCGGGTCACCGTCGTGGAGACGGCCGACGAGGACCCGGCCGCGCTGCGCGAGGCACACGTCGTCATCACCGGCCTCGGACCGGTGACGGCGGCGCACTTCGCCGCCGCGCCCGCCCTGGAGCTCGTCCAGTGCGCCAGCCACGGCTACGACTACGTGGACCTGGACGCGGCCCGCGCCCGGTCGGTCCCCGTCTGCACCATCGGCTCCAGCGGGGCGGAGCGGCAGAACGTCGCCGAGCAGACCTTCGCCCTGATGCTGGCCCTGGCCAAGCGGCTGGTACCGGCGCACACCGCGCTGGCCGGGGGCGACTGGGCGCTGCCCCGCCTCCAGTCGTCCATCACCGAGCTGTCCGGCAAGACGCTGGGCATCGTCGGCCTGGGCACCATCGGCACCGAAGTGGCCCGCCGGGCGGCGGCGTTCGACATGAGCATCGTCTACAGCGGCCCGGAGGCGGCCCCACCGGAGACCGAGGCCCGGCTCGGCGCCCGCCGCGTCGAGCTGGAGGAGCTCCTCCGCACCTCCGACTACGTCACCCTGCACGCGCCGCTCACCGACGCCACCCGGCACCTGCTGGACGCCGGGCGGCTGGCCCTCCTCAAGCCCACCGCGTTCGTGGTGAACACGGCCCGTGGCGCCCTGATCGACCAGGAGGCGCTGGCCGACGCGCTGGAGGCGGGCGCCCTGGCCGGTGCCGGGCTCGACGTCTTCGAGCCGGAGCCGCCCCCGGCGTCGCTGCGGCTGCTGCGCGCGCCCAACGTGGTCCTCTCCCCGCACGTGGCGGGCGTCACCCGGGAGACGCTGGTGCGCATCGCGGTCGCCGCCGTGCAGAACGTTCTGGAGCACTTCGAGGGCAAGCCGCCGCGCGACGTGGTCTCCTGAAGTCCCCTTCCATGACCGGAGGTTCCGCCATGCACCGAAGAACGGCCCACCGCGGCCGCTTACACCGCGCCCTGCTGTGCGGCGTCCTGGCGCTGCTGCCCGCGTTCGCGGGCGGCGTCGCCGCGGCACCGTCCGCGACCGCCGGGACCTTGGCGCAGGCGTGCGGCACGGACACCACGGCCCTCGGCCGGCCCGACCGGCCCGTGGCCGGGACGCTGGTGTCGGCCGTCCGCGCCGACGGCAGGACGGAGCAGTTCCAGCAGTTCTACGACACCTCGTCGATGGGCGGGCTGCCCTTCGTCTGGCACCGGTCCCAGGACCGGCCGGGCGGCGCGTACGGCGCCTGGGAGCGGGTGAGCGCGACACCCGTCGGCCCCAAGCTGTACGAGGTGGACACGGCGGAGAACGCCCTCGGCGGGCTGGAGGTCTTCTTCTCCTCCTACGGCGGCTTCTGCCACACGGTGCTGCGCGCGCCCGGCGGTGAGTGGCCCCCGGCGGAAAGCTTCGAGCTGGCGCCGCCTCCGTACCACGGCGGTCTCACCCTCTTCAAGGACCGTGACGGACGGCTGCACACCTTCGCCGCGAGCCGGTCCACCGGCGCGGCCATCGAGATGCGCAGGCAGTACTTGAGCCCCGAGGACGCATGGAGCCAGGTGGGCTCCACGGAACGGGTGCCGGAGAGCGGCGTGGGGCTGAGCGCGCCCTCGTCCGTCACCCAGCTCCCCGACGGCCGGCTACGGCTGGTCGCCCGGGAGTGGAACCGCGACCGCTACTGGACGGTCACCGAGCGGGAACGTTTCCCGGCCTGGGAGCCGTGGCGGCTGTGCGCGGACGCGAGCTGCTCCTGACGGTCTGTCGGGTTCCGGCCGAACTCCTTTGCCCGGGGCTGCCCTTGCATACCGGCACACGGCGGGGGAACCCGGGGCGAAGCGGCGCGCCCGGCCTCCGCCGCGCGGCCCGGGGCGGTGGCGGATACCGGCCGGGGCCCCGTCCCGCGCGGGTAGGCGGCGCCCCCGGCCCGTCCTAGCCTCGCCGTATGGCGATGAACCGTTACCACCGCTTCTACTGCCGGTCGCGGAGATGGGCCCGGACCGTCGAGGAACAGCTGCTGCCCTGGGCGCTGAACGGTGTGCTGCTCGGTTCCGACACCCTGGAGATCGGCCCCGGTTACGGCGCGACGACCGTCGGGCTGCTGCGCCGGGTGGACCGGCTGACGCTCGCCGAGGTGGACCCGGCCGCCGTCGAGCGGCTGCGGCGCCGCTTCGGCGGCCGGGCCGAGGTGGTGCACGCGGACGGCGCCGAACTGCCGCTGCCGGACGGGCGGTTCGACGCGGTCACGTGCTTCACGATGCTCCATCACGTGCCCTCCCCCGAGCGGCAGGACCGGCTGTTCGCGGAGGCGCGCCGGGTGCTGCGGCCGGGCGGGGTGTTCGCGGGCTGCGACGCGCTGGACGGGGGCGCCTTCCGCTTCGTCCACCGGGGCGACACCTGCGTGCCGGTGCCGCCGGACACGCTGGCGGCCCGGCTGCGGGCGGCGGGCTTCGACGAGGCGCAGGTCAGCGCCGGAAAGGGCAGGTTCCGCTTCCGGGCGTTCCCGGGCGGCGCGTGACCCGGCGGGCCGGGCGGGCCCGCCGGCCCGCTACTTCAGCTCGTACTCGCAGGGCTTGCCGCTCTTGCCGTCCTGGTTGTCCGCGACCTTCTTGCCGTCGACGATGATCGAGCACGACGCGGCGCGCAGCATCCCGTCCTCGCCCTGCGACGAGCCGGGGGTGATGGTGACCAGCCGGCCGACCTTGCGCTCCGCGCCCTCGGGCGTGATGGTGGCGGTCTTCTTCCAGGGCAGGGTGACCGTCTGCCCGCCGTTGGTGTCGAGGTAGTAGTAGACCTGCGTCGTCCCCTTGCCCCGCACCTCCAGGGTCACCTGGTGGGACGCCCCCTTGCCGGCGCCCTCCTTCGGCTCGGCCTTCGCGGCCTGCGACGCGGACGTGCCCTTGGCCGCGTCCTTGTCGTCGCTCTTGTCGCTGCCACCGCAACCGGCCAGCAGGGCGGCGGTCGCGACCGTGACGACGGCCATGGCTGTCTTGCGCATGTCTCCTCTTCCGACGGCGAAGGTCCGGGCGGGCGGCCCGGACCGGCCGTCGATCATATGTCCTTACGGCGGGAGACGGCGTCCGCCGGCAGGACCGTCCGTCACAGGTGGCGGCTCAGGCACACCAGGTCGGGCTCGAAGCCCAGCTCCCGCCAGAACCGCTGCTCGGCGCGGTCGCCGACGGGCGACAGAAACCGGACCGTCGCGGCGCCCCGGTCCCGGAGCAGCCCGACGGCCGCCTCCGCGAGGGCCCGTTCGGCACCCCGGGCACGCTGCCCGGGCACGACGTACAGCGCGTCGATCTCGCCGAGGATTCCGGGCAGCAGGCCGTCACCGGCGTCGGTCCGGCCGTTCACGAAGCCGACGATCCGGCCCTCCTCCACTGCCACCAGGCAGAAGGCGTCGCGGTGCCACGCGGACACCGCCAGCATGCGGGACAGGTTCCGGCGGGCGGGCGCGTCGAGCGGACCGCCGTGCTCGGCCTCCCGGCACATCCGGTCCCACAGCGCGCCGACCGCGTCGCCTTCGTCCTCGTGAATCCGCCTGATCTCCATGGGTGTTTCCTTCCGTTCCGTCCGACTGAGGGCACGTGGGAGCGGAAGGACCGGCGGGGCGCGCGGCCGGGCGTGTCGTCTCTAGCGTCAACCTGGCATGGGCTCATGGTCGTTGACTCGGCTGCTGAGAATCAAGAGGTTTCCGCGGACGGTCGGGCGGCGCGGGTCAGCCCTCGCGGAAGCCGTCCCGCAGCAGACCGAAGGCGTGGTCGGCGTCGGCGACCGCCTTGGGGTGGACCTCGTCGGCCGAGCGGCCCGCGACGATGCGTTCCCAGTTGGCCAGGGCGAGCGTCCGCCGCGTGGCGACGAGCTGGCCGGCCAGCAACCGGGCGGTGATCTCCGGCCGTTCGGTCCGCAGCGTCTCGTGGAGCGCCTGGGCCAGGGCCTCTTCCTCGCGCGCCAGGTACTCACCCATCCTGGCCACCAGGGTCGGTGCCGAGCGGAGGAGACCGTGGAAGGCGAGGACCTCCGGGTGGTCGCTGAGGCCCGTGACGGGGTCGCGGGCGTCCAGCCGGGCGCGGAAGTCCCGGTGCAGGACGTCCAGCACGGAGGCGCCGGGCCCACGGCCGCGTACCAGGTCGGCCGCCTCGGTCTGATGGTCGGCGAACCGGTGGACGACCAGATCTTCCTTGGTCGGGAAGTACCGGAACAGCGTCGGCTTCGAGACCTCGGCCTCCGCCGCGATGTCGGCCACCGACACCCCGTCGAACCCGTGCCGGAGGAACAGCCGGATCGCCGTGTCGGAGATGGCCGCCCGCGTCCGCTGCTTCTTGCGCTCCCGCAGGCCCGTGGATCGGTCCATGCCGCCACCCTAACACGCGCTGTTACCAGGGAACTCAACTGACCGAGTCCACTATGTGACCTGGTAACCCACTGCGTCCGTACCAGCGCGGGCACCGGTCGAGGGTGTGGCGGCACCCTGCTCTCACGTGCCCGCCGGCCCGCCCTCCTGGCAGCGCGGGCACCAGTAGGTCGGCCGTTGCCGGCCGGGCTCCCCCTGGTCCGCGAGGCGGACCGGGCCGCCGCAGCGGCGGCAGGGGCGGCCGGCGCGGCCGTAGACCCAGAGGCGGCGGTCGGGGTGGGGGTCGGCGGTGGTGATGCGCGTGGAGCGGTCCTTGTTGACGTCGAGGAGCTTCCGCGCGAGGGCCGGCAGGCGGGCCGGCGACGGCACCCGTCCCATCGGCAGCCAGGGCGAGATCCGCAGCATGTAGCAGAGTTCGGACTTGTAGACGTTGCCGACGCCGGCGAGGTTGCGCTGGTCGAGCAGCGCCTCGCCGACGGCCCGTCCGGGGTCGGCGAGGAGGCGGCGCAGCGCCTCGGCCGCGTCCCAGTCGGGGCCGAGGAGGTCGGGGCCCAGGTGGCCGACGACGGTGGACTCGTCGGCGGTGCGCAGGAGTTCGAGCACGGGGAGGCGGTAGCCGACCGCCGTGTGGAGGTCGTTGGCGAGGACGGCGCGGATCTGGTGCCCGGGGCCGCCGCGCGGCCGTTCGCCGGCGGCGTGGACGCGCCAGGAGCCCTCCATGCCGAGGTGGGAGTGGAGGGTGAGGCCGCCGTCCAGCCGCAGCAGCAGGTGCTTGCCCCGGGACACCGACTCGACGACGCCGCGGCCGCCGAGGTCGGTCGTCGCCAGGGCGGGGACGCGCAGGTCGCAGTGGGTCAGGGTGGTGCCGGCCAGAGCGCGGTGGAGGCGCCGCGCGGTCCGCCAGGCGGTGTCGCCCTCGGGCATGCGGCGCCTCCCACGGCGTACGGTCCCTCAGCTGCGGGACAGCGGTGTCTTCAGGGACACCCGGCCGCTCACCTCCTCCGGCACGGTGTCCTCCACCCAGGATGCGGCCCGGCCCGCCGTGGCGTCACCGGTGGCGGCGAGGTGGGTGAGCCGCTGGGTCACACCCGAGGGGGCGGGGGCGGCCTGCGGGCCCTCGGCGGCGTGCGCGGCGCCGGTCGCGGCGAGGCCGCCGGAGACGAGGAGGAGCGAACCGGCGGCGATGCGCGTCATGATGCGGTTGGTCATGCCGTGCCAACGAGCCACGGGGGACAAACGACACGAACGCCGCCTGGCGGACGTTCCGCCCTCACTCCGCGTATCGGAACTTGTCCGGATTCAGGACGGCGAAGACGGCGTGGATCAGGCCGTCGCGCACGTCGATCAGGACGATCTGGTCGCCGCCGCGCGCGGTCAGCCGGAGCGCGGGCTCGCCGTTGACCTCCAGCCACCGCTGCGCGGTGAACGCGTACTTGGACGTCACCCCCAGCAGCAACGCCGCGGCCTTGTCCCGGCCGAGGACCGGCCGCGTGCCCGCGCTGACCTTGCCGCCGCCGTCGCTCCACACCGTCACGTCGGCGCTCAGCAGGTCCTTCAGACCCGCCAGGTCGCCGCCGGCCGCCGCCTCCAGGAAGCGGGCGAGCAGCCGCTCGTGCTCCTCGCGCGACGGCCGCGGCCGGGGCCGGGCGGCCGTGAGGTGGCCGACGGCGCGGCGGTGGATCTGCCGGCAGGTCGCCGCTGAGGCGCCGACGACCTCGGAGATCTGCTCGTACGGCATCTCGAACGCGTCGCGCAGCACGAACACCGCGCGCTCCGGCGGGGTGAGCCGCTCCATCATGTGGAGGGTGGCGTAGGAGAGGCTGTCGCGCAGCTCCGCCGTGTCCAGCGGGCCGGCGGCGTCCGTGGCGACGGGTTCCGGCAGCCACTCGCCGCGGTACGCCTCGCGGGTGACGCGGGCGGAGCGCAGCTGGTCCAGGGCGAGGCGGGAGACGACCGTCGCGAGGAAGGCGCGCGGGTCGCGGACCGCCTCCCGGTCCGTGCCGGCCCAGCGCAGGTACGCCTCCTGGACCACGTCCTCGGCGTCCCACATGCTGCCCAGCATCCGGTAGGCGATCCCCAGCAGCAGGGGCCGCTGCCCCTCGAACACGTCGTCCATCGTCCCGTGGTTCCCCCGGTCTCCCCGTTCTCCCCGGCTCCCCCGGGGGCGGCGCGGCCAGGATACCGGCCGGTTCGCACGGCCGTACGGGCGCCCGACCCCCGTCGACCAGGGCCTCCCGGCCCCTGGCGGGCCGCCGCCGGGACGCGCAGCGTGGGCGCGGAACGACCCGTGACCCACGGAGGGACTGATGGCGATGGACGCGGCGGAGCTCGGCACCACCGATCTGGAGACGCTGCTGACGGCGGCCGAGGCGGCGCCGTCGATCCACAACTCCCGGCCGTGGGAGATCCGTCCGGTCCCGGGCACGTCCCGGCTGGAGGTGCGCCTGGCCGCGGACCGGTGGCTGCCGGTCGCGGACCCGGCGGGCCGGGCGCGGATGCTGTCCGTCGGGGCGGCGGTCTTCAACCTCCGCGTCGCGGCGGGCCACCTGGGCCGCCGGCCGCGGGTGCGGGCGCTGCCCGACGGCGGGGACCCGGACCTGGCGGCCGTCGTGGACCTCACCGGCCTCCCGCCCGACGGCTCCCGCCACCCGGACCTCTACGACGCCGTCGCCCTGCGCCGCACCACCCGGGCGCCGTTCACCGGACGGCCGGTGCCCGTCCGCACGCTGACGGAACTGGCGTCGGCCGTCCTGCCCGAGGGCGCCCGCCTGTACCTGCCCGGCGTCGTCGCCACCCGCAGGATGCTCGCCCTCACCGCCGAGGCGGAGCGGCGCAACCGCCGGGACAGCGCCCGGGTCCGGGAGAGCCGCGCCTGGGTGCACGCCGGGACCGCCCCCTACGGCATCCCGGCCGCCGCTCTCGGCCCGGTCGACGCGACGGGCCGCATGCCGGTCCGTGACTTCACCGGCGCGGGCCGCGCCCGGCGGGCCCCCGCCGTCCCCTTCGAACGCCACGCCCAGCTCGCCCTGGTCGTCACCGGCCGCGACCGGCCCGCGGACTGGCTCCGGGCCGGCCAGGCCCTCGAACGCGCTCTCCTGCTGGCCACGGCCCGCGGCCTCCACACCTGCCCGCTCCACCAGGCCCTGGAGTGGCCCGACCTCCGCCGGGCCCTCCTGCGCGGCGAGCCCGGCTGCCCGCAGTTCCTCTTCAGGCTGGGGTACGGCCCGCGGGCGGTGCCCCAGCCCCGCCCGGCTGTCTCGGGGGAGACGATCGGACGGGCCGTCTGATGATCAGCCAGCCGTCCACGTGTGGTTGCAGTCCATGCACATGGACGTCTTGGCAAGTGAACGTCTTGCCGTCGCCGGTGTGGATGCTGCATGAACCGCAGTTCGCGCAGCTTGCGGAGTGCATTAGACGGGTGCGCAGTGCGTGCGGGAACCTTGCCATCGGGCTTCCTCCTTGATCACGCGTACTCGTCCGGGCTTCCTCCGTGCTGTTCCTGGGGCCACGCGATCCGGCAGTCAAGGCAGGTGAAGCGCCACTGATATTCCCCAGTCGCCGGGTGCTGCGCCTTGGTCAAGATCACGCTGATGCCATGGCACTTGACGCACAGGACAGGGGACTTCTGCGGCTCGTACGGCCGGTATGCGTCGGCGGTCATGGCGGGCAGTCAACCACTGGGAAACTCCCTTCCATTGGGCTTCACGGGGATGTTGCACCTGACCGGGCGCCTGGTACCCACCCCGGCCGGCGCATCCGTCAGCCGGCCGGGGACGGGGGTCCAGTGAGTGCCGTGCACCGCGAGCCGCACGGCGAGGGCTGTAGCCGCCCCGAGGACGGCCAGGAACACGTGGCCCGACCAGTCACGCCACGAGCCGCCAGGCGAGCGCCTGTGCCCTCGGCGGCCCTCATCACTGCGCCTCGTGGCTCCGGGCGTGCTCCGCCCGCATCTCGATGTACCGCTCCCGCTCCACTTGAGCGCTGCGGCGCGTCCACAGGTCCGGGGCGGCAGCGAGCCGCTCCGTCGCCCGCTTGATGATCTCGTCCCACCATGGGCACGATTCGCAGTCTCCGCCGCTCATCGGCCCTCCCGGTTCAGCATGATCACCCGGGCGCGCAGCCGGTCCGTGCGGTCGGCCGGGCGGTACTCAGCGGTCTCCCACTGGTCCGCACCGCCGCACAGCGGGCGCAGTGTCACCGTGGCGCCGTCCGCCGAGACGACCGTCCCGAGGCGATCCGTGGCCGTGTCCAGCACCAGATCCCCCGGGAGGGGCGTGCAGACGATGCCGCCGGACCCGTTGACGGCAAAGTGCCGACGTTCACCCACGGTGCACCTCCGCGTGCTTCCAGGCGGCCGTGCGCAGCACCCGCACGCGCTTCCAGTCCCCGACCCGCTCAGCGGCGTACCGGGCGTTCCTGAGCCAGTCGCAGTCTTCGCATCGGTCGTTCGGATTGGGCACCGGGACGGCTCCGGAGGACATGTGCATCACGCGGCACCCCTTCGGGTGATCTTGCAGTAGCCCGTGGCGGCAAAGCGGTTGCTTTGCCCGGTGCCCGTTCCGGGGGGTTCCTGCCTAAGCTCTGTCATGGCTGCCTGCCCCTTTCAGGTGGTCCACGCCCCGGACGTTCGTCGCGTCGCGGGGTACTTGCGTCCACCCACGGAACCGCGCGAACCGGCTCGGCACCACAGCGGAAAGGCCGCAGTCGCGCCGCAAGTTGGCCGCACTGGCTACGCTGACCAGGGCAGACACCCGGACGGAGAGGACGGGCCAGGATGACCGGCAAGCGGCGTCGGCTGGCGGAGCGCCGGAAAGCGTGCGGATTCAACCAAGAGGACTTCGCGGAAGCGGTCGGTGTGGATCGCTCTACCGTTCAGCGTTGGGAAAACGGCAAGACTGATCCTCAACCTTGGCATAGGCCAAAGATCGCCAAGATTCTGGAAATCACTGCCAGTGCACTCGACACGCTGCTGATCCCGGACGCCTACGCGCCGACTCAGCCTCCCAGTACTTGGCTTACTGCCGTTCCTCCGGCCAGTGACGATGAATTCGACGCCTACGAACTGGCGCGGCGAGTAGGGGCAAGCGACGTAGGAAAAGAGACCTTGGGGCGGCTCGAAAGCGCCTTTGACGAGCTAGCCATGAAGTACCCGGTTTCCCCGCCACAGGAATTGCTGGATCGTGTGAGAAAGCATTCCGTGTACGTCGCCCATCTCATGGACGCGCGCATGACCCTCGCCGAGCAGCGGCGCCTGCATATCGTCGGAGGTTGGTTTCAGCTGCTAGGGGCCACGCTCCATATCGACTTGAAGCAACATCATGCGGCCACGGCGCGACTACGAACAGCGGCCACGCTTGCCCGCCATGCCGAATTCCAAGAGATTGAGGCGTGGTGTTACGAAACGGACGCGTGGAGAGTGCTCACGGATGGTGATTACAGCCGTGCGCTCGAACTTTCCCAGACCGCCCAACAGCTTGCCCCGGCAGGGACTTCGGTTGCCATTCAGGCAACTGCCCAAGAGGGGAGGGCGCGAGCGCGTCTGGGCGAGCGGGCGCAAACCTACGCCGCCATACAGCGGGTGCAGCAAATATCAGAAACACTGGTTCCACGAAAGGGGACAGAACACCACTACCAGTACGACCCCGGAAAGTCGTTGGCGTACACCGCCACCACGCTCGCATGGATCGGAGATCCGGCAGCCGAGACCTACGCGCGGGAAGTGATCGCCAGACTTGCCCCCGCCGATGACATCCACAAATGGCCGCGTCGCGTCGCTTCCGCGAATATCGACCTGGCCTTGGCCTTGCTGGGCGGCAACCGGCTGGACGAAGCGTGTGATGCTGCCCAACGCGCTATTCTTTCCGGCCGCATCGTGCCTTCCAACCATTGGCGTGCGCTGGAAGTCGTCAAGGCTGTGGAAATGAGACGGCTTCCGGAAGCCTCAGACCTCCGTGAGGCATACCAGGGGCTAAAGGCTCTGGAGAACTAAGGGCAGACAAAATCCCCCTGCAATCACTCTTCGACTCGGGAGCGGCCAGGGCACTTCGGCGGCTCTGAAACGCCCAGGGCGCCCCGGAGCGGGCCAAAGAGGAGTTCCAGTTGGGTACCGTCCGCTTGGAGCGTGGACGACAGTGACATGAGCTCAGCGGCGCTGCGGGCAACGTCACACCGTCGGCACCAGCACCGCCCACCGCTCCAGCATCGCCCGATCACCCGTCACGGATACCAGCCGCCCGTCAGCGGAGATCCGGCCCCAAAGAAAGAGGGTCAGATCCGAAGCAGCGCCGGCGAGTTCGACGTCGCAGGGCCCGCTCCCCTCCGCACACCGCACAGCGTCGCCGTCGAAGCGAACAACCCACCGCCCCTCACCATCCGTACGCCGGAACCCGAACCGCTCCCCACTCCCCGCCGGCGCCCGCCCCCGAGCCCGCCAGGCCGGGACGACCGTCCCGAGGAACCGCCCGACGCCATCGGCCGCGAGCGAGGCATCGAACGGCGCGGGCGCGCCCAGAGCGTTCTCCGCGTCCCACCGGTGCACAGCCGCCTCGAACGTCTGCACCCACAGCCAGAACCCCACCGTACGGTCCGCCGTCCAGCTCCACACCGCCTCTCCGGGGTCCCGCCCGGCGAAGAGCGCGGCCAGCGCACCGGCCCCGTCCGCGAACCAGTCGACGAGGGAAGCCGGCACCGGCCCGTGCGTCGGCGGCCGTTCGGGATCGGGCCAGCCGCCGCGGTCGGCGGGCAGACCGAGGAAGGCCGCGTCGGCGGGGTCGGGCGCCTCCTGGAGCCGGTCGCGGACGATGTGGGCCACGAACCGCTGCACCCAGCCGAGGTGCCCGGTGAGGTCGGCGACCGTCCAGCCGGGGCAGGAAGGGACCGGCGGCGCGTCCCCGCCCCGGGCCGCGCGCCGGACCGCGTCCTCGAACGCCCGCGTCTCGCGGCGGAAATGGGCTACGAGATCCATGCGCCGACCCTACCGCCGCCGTCCCGGTGACCCCGCCCGAGCGCCGGTCGTTCCTCCGGGTGTGCGGTGGCGATGGACGACGACGTGGGCGGTGTGCGCGGCGGCCGCCTGCGGCCTGGTGACGGAGTGGGTGCTGCGCGGGCCGGAGCGGGCGTCGGACACGGCGTCGGTGCTCGGCGGCGTGGTGGGCCTGTTCGGGGTGCTGGCGGCCTGGATGTGGCGGGCCGGGGCGCGCCGGCGGCGGCCGAGCGGGGCGCAGCTGGCCGAGGCCGGGGAGGCGCTGGCCCGCGCGGTGCGCCGGCAGTGGGAGGAGGAGGCGGTCCTGCGGCAGTTGTACGACCCGGCGCCGCTGCCGGTCGTATGGGCGGACAGTCAGCTGCCGGACGTCGGCGACCACCGCGCGCTGACCGGCGGTCCGGCGGTCTGCCGGGCGGACGACCCCGACGGCCTGGCCGCGGCCTTCGGCGGGCTGGCCCGCCGCCGGCTGGTGGTGCTGGGACCGGCCGGGGCGGGGAAGACGACGTTCGCGGTGCTGCTGGTCCTCGCCCTGCTGCGGACCCGGTCGCCCGGGGATCCGGTGCCGGTGCTGTGTTCCCTCGCGTCGTTCGACCCCGGGCGGGAGGGCGCGCCGGAGTGGCTGTGCCGGCGGATCGCGGCCGACCACCCGGCGCTCGCGGACGCCGACGCCTACGGCACCGGGGCGGTCGCCGAACTCCTCGCCGAGGGGCGGCTGATCCCCGTCCTCGACGGCCTGGACGAGCTGCCGGGACCCGGCCGGGCCGCCGTCCTGGCGGCGCTCAACGCCACGCTGCCGGCCGCCGCGCCCCTCGTGCTGACCTGCCGGACGGCCGACTACCGGAGGGCGGTGGCGGAGGGCGGGGTACTGACCGGTGCCGCCGTGGTGGAGCCAGCGCCGGTCCGGGCCGGCGACGCGCTCGCCCTGCTGCGGCTGGCCACCCGGCCGGCGTCCCGGCAGCGCCGCTGGGACGCGCTCGACGCGCACCTCGCGGAGTACCCCGGGAGCCCGGTGGCGGAGGCGCTGGCGAGTCCGCTGATGGTGGCGCTGGCCCGGGCGGTGTACGCCGACGGGGACGCGGATCCGGGCGAACTCGCCGACGCTCGGCGCTTTCCGACGGCCGAGACCGTCGAACACCATCTGCTGGACGCCCTCGTCCCCGCCCTCTACGAGCGCGCCCGGCGACAGGACCCCGCCCGCCACCGGGATCCGGTGCGGGCCGCGCACCACCTCGGCCGGATCGCGTCGGGCCTGCGGGAGCGGGACACCCGGGACTTCGCCTGGTGGCAGCTGTACCGGTGGCTCCCGTGGCTGGCCGGGCCCTGGCGGCGGGCGGTGGTCTGGTGGCCGGCCGCCTGTGCCGTCGTGGTGCCGGCGGCGGCCGTACCGCCGCTCGTGTGGGACGGGTTGCCCTGGTGGTACGTGCCGCTCGCGGCCCTGAAGGCGCTCGTCGTCGTGCCGATGGTCGCGCTGGGCCCGCGGGTGGCGGCGAGCGGGTGGGCCGGACGTCGTCCGGCCACCGCGGCCGCGGTGGTCGCGCTCGCGGGCGGGGTGGGCGTGGTGCCCGCGGTTTGCCTGGTCTACTACGACGGGCTGCCCACGCTCGGGCAGGTCGCGGCGGGTGCCGGGTTCTACTGGTTCAGTCTGTGGCTGGTGCTGCTGGGCACGGGCCTGCCGGTGCCGCCGCGGCTGCCGGGCCGCGGCCGGCCGTCCCTGCGGCCCTGGCGCCGGCGGCTGCCCCGCGCGGTCGCCGTCGTGGCGGGGGTGACCGCCGTCCACGTCGTCGTCTTCGCCGGCTTCGTCACACACGAAAGGCCGCCCTCCTGGGCCGAACTGCTGCTCCCGGGCCTCCTGTTGGGCTCCATCCTCGGTACCGCCCTCGCCGCGCTGGGCTGGGTGCGGCACCCTGCGGCCGCGGACGCCCCGGACTCGGTCGCCGCCTCCGTACGGGCGGACCGCGCACTCTCTCTCGTCACCGGGGCGGCCTGCGCGGTGGTCTTCCTCCTGCCGGACGCGGGCGTCCGGGCGTGGATCTGGTTCTCGGGCACGTGGGCCGACGTCCTGGCACTGACGGCCGTCGGCCTGCTGGACGGCGGGCTCGTCGGCCTCGTCCTCTCGCTCGCCGCGCACGCGTGGCCGCACTACACCCTGGCCCGGCTCGTCCTCGCGGCGCGCGGCGAACTGCCGTGGCGGCTGCAGGCGTTCCTCGCCGACGCGCACCGGCTGGGGGTGCTGCGCCAGGTGGGCGCGGTGTACCAGTTCCGGCACGCCCGGCTCCAGGACCGGCTGGCGGACGCCGCCCGAGTCCCCCGCCCGCGGCCCCCGGCCCCGACCCCGACCCGGCCGGACTCCCGGACCGTCGGCTAGGACGGCGCGGCGGATCCGCGCAGCCGGAAATGTGGCAACCAGCCGATCCGGCTTACCCGTTCGCCGCCGCGCGGCCGGCGGCTCCCGGGCGAATCCCGTGCGCGGGAACACGCCCCTCGGCCCATTCGACTCCGGCGCCCATCAGCGCCTCGCCCGACGGCCGACGCCCGGACGCAGCCGGGAATCGCCCGGCCGGCTCTGCTCCGCCGCTTCTCCGCCCTCCGGCTCGCCGTCCCTGAGACGGCCCTCCGTCTCCGCCGGGGCCCGACGGTCCACGGCGCCGAGGAGCTGCCGGTCGCCTGGTGAGCCATCGCCCGGTGATCCGCCCCCGGGCACCGGCCGCCCGGAGGTGCGACAGGGGACGGCCGGGGCTTCGTCTCGCCGCCAGTGGCGCACGCGCCGGCGCCCGCGGCGCACTCCGGCGCTCCGGCTCAGTCGGCCGGGTCGGCGGCCAGTACCCACAGGTCGCCGGTGCCGCAGGCGATCCGGCGGCCGGTGCCCGAGGGAGGCCGTTCCAGCGTCGTGCGGCGCAGGCGCCACCGCGCTCCGTCGATCAGCGCGATCGGCCCCTCGCACCGGGGGTGGTGGCCCGCGATGTTCCACGCGCGCACCTGGGTGTGGATGTGGGTGGCCGGAGCGGACCAGTCCACGGTGGCGTAGTCCTCGCCGAAGAAGCCGGCCCAGCCGCCCGTGTGCCGCGGCTGCGGCTCGCCGGCTTCGCCGCGTACCAGCCTCCCGAGGACCTGCGGCAGCATCGCCGAAGCGGCGTCGAGCACACGGGAGTTGACGCCGGTGAAGGACCACGCCGAGCCGTCCAACGGGATGCGGGTACGGGCGAGTACGGCCCCGGTGTCGAGTTCGGTGTCCATCCGGTGCCAGGTCACGCCGATCTCGCGCTCTCCGTTGCGCACCGCCCAGCCGACCGGGTTCGGCCCCCGGTAGGCGGGCAGGTCGGAGGGGTGGCAGTTGACCGTGCCCAGCAGGGGGGCGGTCACCGCGTCGAGGGGCAGCCTCTTCGGGTAGCCGTAGCTCACCGCGGCGTCCGGACCGTAGGCGCGCAGCAGTCCGCCGATCCGTTCCGGCGTGGCGGGGACCGCCAGGTCGACGCCGGGCGGGAGGTCACGTTCGCCGAGCAGGTGCCCGGGCCAGTCGGCCGGACGCCGGAAGCCGATCACCACCGGCACCTCGTGCCCGAGCGCCCGGAGTGCCTCGACGAGCGGGGGAGCCGTCTGCGGCAGTGCGGCCACCACGGCGACCCGCAGCGGCGCGCCCGGCGCGGTTCCGGCGGCTGCCGCGGCCGGGGCGGTCACCGGTTGGCCTCGGCGGCCCGCAGCGAGCGCGGCCGCAGGTCGGTCCAGGTGGCCTCGATCCAGGCCAGGCAGGTGGCGCGGTCGGCACGGGGGTGCGCTTCGCGCCAGCCCTCGGGGACGGTGATGTGGGCGGGCCAGAGACTGTGCTGCTCCTCGTCGTTGGCCAGCACGATGAAGACGCCGTCAGGATCGTCGAAGGGGTTCATGGGGTTTCCTCGGAAGGTCGGAGGCACGTCGGAACGGAGGGCGCGCCGGCGGCGGCACGGTAGGCAGGCAGTGGGGCGGGGCGGGTCCCGGCGCCGTCGGCGGCCGGGGCCCGCGCTCAGACCGTGGGGGTCGCCGGTGCGGCGCCGGCGTCGTCCGGTGCCGCTTCGGGCTCCGGACCGAGGGCGGCGGCCAGGGCCATGGGAGTCGCGCGTTCCATCACCCGGGCGAGGGTGGCCGCCGGGTTCAGCCGTTCGCGCAGCCGCTGGAGCAGCCGGGCGGCGAGCAGCGAGTGCCCGCCCAGGGCGAAGAAGTCGTCGTCCACGCTCACCCGGTCCAGGCCCAGCACCTCTGCGAACGCGTCGGCCACCACGCGCTCGGCGGGCGTGCGCGGCTCCCGTACCCCGGCCGGCCGGTGCGCCGGCTCGGGCAGGGCCCGGCGATCGACCTTGCCGTTG
Organism: Streptomyces huiliensis; assembly: GCF_020037025.1. Classification (GTDB taxonomy): domain Bacteria; phylum Actinomycetota; class Actinomycetes; order Streptomycetales; family Streptomycetaceae; genus Streptomyces; species Streptomyces huiliensis. Next base: position 21,899 of record NZ_JAIQLH010000110.1, read on the forward strand.
ACGGTCAGCGGCATGGCGTCGAGCACCAGGATCCGGGCGGGCAGCATGAAGTCCGGCAGGACGCGCGCGAGTTCCTCGCGCAGCGCGGGGCCGTCCAGCGGTGTTCCGGTCGCGGCGGACCCGGCCGCGTAGCCGGTCAGCTCCTTGCCGCCGCGTCCGTCCGGACGGGCCACCACGGCGGCCTGGACCACCCCGGGCAGGGCGGCGAGGGCGGCCCGTACCTCGTCCGGCTCGATCCGGTGACCGCGGATCTTCACTTGGTCGTCGTTGCGGCCGGTGAACTCGAAGGTGCCGTCCGGGAGTCGGCGGGCCAGGTCGCCGGTGCGGTACATCCGTGAGCCGGGCGGCCCGTACGGGTCGGCGACGAACCGTACGGAGGTGAGCCCGGGGCGGCCCAGGTAGCCGCGGGCGAGCTGGTCCCCCGCCAGGTAGAGCTCCCCGGTCAGCCCGTCGGGGACCGGGCACAGCCCCACGTCGAGCAGCATCACCCGGGTGCCGGGCACCGGCCGGCCGATGCCGGGCCGGGCCGGCCAGTCGGCGGGCTCGCCGGGGACCTCGCCCGCGGTCGCCACGTGGGTCTCGGCCGGGCCGTAGTGGTTGTGCAGCCGCTTGCCGTCCCGCGCGCACAGGGCGCGCAGCCGCGGGCCGACCACGAGGGCCTCGCCCGCCTGCACCAGGTGCCGCAGGTCGGGCAGCGACTCGCGCTCGCCGTCGGCGAACTCGCAGAGCGCGGCGAGCACAGGCGTGGGGGCGAACAGCTCGGTCACCCGGTGAGCGCGCAGCCACGCGGTCCACGCGGCGGCGTCGGCACGGGTGTCCGCGTCCGGCACCGCGAGGGTCCGCCCGGTGCACAGCGCGGTCAGCACCTCCTGGGTGGCGACGTCGAACGCCATGGAGGTGAACTGCGCGGTCACCGCGCCCGGTCCGGCGGGCAGGCGCCGCTCGTGCCAGTCCACCAGCCGGTCCAGGGCGGCGCCGGGCATGACCACGGCCTTCGGCACGCCCTGCGTTCCTGAGGTGTGCACCACGTAGGCGGGGTGGCCGGGAAGGCGCGGCGGCCGGGGCCGTCGGCGGGGGCCGGGCAGCGGCTCGGGAAAGACGTGCCGCGGCTCCAGCGCCATCCGGGCCGTCCCGGCCGGGACCAGTGCCAGGGCGTCGGCGAACTCGGTCTGCCACAGCAGCAGCTTCGGACGGCCCTCGGCGGCCAGCGCCGCGACCCGCCGGGCGGGGTGACGGGGGTCGAGCCACAGGTAGGCGGCTCCGGCCTTCAGGACCGCCAGCATCGCCGCGACGGCGTCCCGCCCGCGGCGCAGGCACAGGGCCACCACGTCCTCGGGTCCCACGCCCCGGTCGGCCAGCTCCCCGGCCAGCCTTTCGGAGGCCAGGTCGAGGCTCTGGTAGTCCAGCGTGCCGGCGGTGTCCACCACGGCCGCCCGTCCGGGTGCCGCCCGCACCCGCGCCGCGAACCGCTCCAACACGGGAACGGCCGCCGGGTGCCGCCCGTGCTCCGCGGCCGGGGGCCGGGTCGCCGTCGGCACCGTGCCGATCGGCCGCGCCGAGGGCAGGGACAGGTCGGCCGCCAGGGCGTCCAGTGCCTCCAGCAGCCGGGTGCCGACGTCCCGCGCGCCGTCCTCCGTCAGCCGTCCCGGCCGGTACTGGACCCGGACGGTGATGCGCTCGCCGGGCGAGACCAGCAGGCACAGCGGGTAGTGGGTGCCGTTCTCCACCCGGCTGGAGGCGACCCTCAGGTCCGGGCCCCACCGGGTGGCGAAGGCGTCGGTGTACGTCTCCAATACGGCGACGGTGTCGAACAGTTCGCGCAGTCCCGTGGCCTGGGTGATCCGCGCCAGCCCGAGGTGCTGGTGCGGCATCATCGCGGTCCGCTGCTCTTGGAGGGCCGCCAGCAGACCACCCAGGTCACCGGTGGGGGCGGTGGCGGTGGTGTTCACCCGCACCGGCACCGCGTTGTTCATCAGGCCGACCATGGACTCCACGTCGGGCAGGTGCGGCGGACGGTCGGCCACGACCGTGCCGAAGACCACGTCGGCACGGCCGGTCAGCTGGGCCAGCACGAGCCCCCAGGCACCCAGGATCACGGTGTTGAGCGACAGCCCCCGCTCGCGGGCCCGGGCCCGCAGGGCGGCCGTGCGGCGCGGCGGCAGCTCCAGCGTCACCGTGCGCGGACGGCCGCCTTCCCCGGGGACCGGGGACGTCAGCAGCGTCGGCTCGGTCACGCCGTCCAGCAGTTCCTGCCATGTCTTGCCGGCCGACTCGGCGTCCTGCTCGGCGACGTGCCGCAGGTAGGCGAGCGCCGAGGGCCGCCGGGCGGGGACCGGCGCGGCGCCGGACGCGGCCGCGCCGTACAGCTCGGCCAGATCGGCCAGGGCGACCTGCATCGACCAGCCGTCCATGAGGATGTGGTGGTAGCTCAGCAGCAGCCGGGAGCGCGCCGCTTCCAGACGCAGCAGCACCGCCCGCAGGAGCGGGGGCGAGGCCGGGTCGAACGGCTCGTCCCGGTCCCGGCGGGCCTCCTCGTCGGCGGCCCGCTCGCGTTCGTCCCGCGGGAGTCGGGACAGGTCGGCCTCCCGCAGCGGGACCTCGACCACCGCGGGCACGTTCTGCACCGCCTGCCCCTGGCCGTTCCACCGGAATCCGGCCCGCAGCGCCGGGTGCTGCGCGGTGAGCGTGGCCAGCGCGGCGCGCAGCGCCCCGGTGTCCACGGGGCCGTCCAGGTCCAGGACCGTCTGGACGTGGTAGGGGTCGCTCGTGCCGTCCGCCCGGTGGGCGTGGTAGAGCAGCCCCTCCTGGAGCGGTGAGCACGGCCAGCACTCGGCCGCACGGGGTGCCGGGAGGGCCGCTCTCCCGGTCTTCTTCCGGGGGGTGGCGGACGCTGCCCGGGCGAACTCGGCCAGGACACCGGCCCACTCCCGCGCCAGGCCCGCCACGTCCCGGCCGTCGACCAGCCGCGCCGACCAGCGCCAGACGGCCGTGAGCAGAGGTTCGCCGGAGCGTTCGTCGACGACCGCGTTGATCTCCAGCGGGTGCGACAGCGGTTGCCGCGCGGCCCGGTGGATGCCGAGGACGGGCGCCTCGGCGGCGTACGGCCACGGGTCGCGGCCCGGCGCACCGTACCGGCCGAGGTAGTTGAAGAGCAGCGGCCGGGCCGGGGCCGCGGCCAGCAGCCCCGCCGCCTGCGGGTGCAGGTGGCGCAGCAGGCCGTAGGACGAGCGGTCCTCCGGGAGTCGCCGCCACTGCCGGCGGATCTCGCGCACGGCGTCGGTCAGCGCCGCTTCCTCCGCGGCGGGGTCGGCCGCGGGGCGGGCCGCGCTTTCGGGGCACTCCAGCCGGACCGGGAACATGCAGGTGAACCAGCCGACCGTGGCGGAGGCGTCGGCGGAGGCGTCGGCGGCAGGACCGGCCGCGTCCCGGCCGTGTCCCTCGGTGTCCAGTACGAGGACGCGTGTGCCACCGCGCCGGGCGGAGGCGACGGCCAGCGCGGTCAGCAGCAGTTCCTGCGGGGTGGCGCCGAAGTGCGCCGGGGCGCTGGTCAGCAGCGCCCGGCCGACCTCGGGCGGCAGCACGGACTCCATGGTCCGCGAGGTGGCGATGGTGTCCGACGCGGCGTCCGACGGTCCGCCGGCAGGCCAGGGTGTGGGCGCCGGACGGCTCGCGGCCCGCCAGTGCGGCAGCGTCGCCAGCACGTCCGGGTGGGTGGCCCGGGCGTTGTGCTGCCGCACCCACTGCCGGTAGGGGGTGCTCGATCCCCAGGCGCCGAGCGCCCGCGGGTCCTCGGCGGCCCTGGCCAGGTCGGGCAGGAGTACCTGCCACGAGACACCGTCGATCACGAGGTGGTGGACGGCCAGCAGCAGCCGGCCGGGCCGTTCGGGGCCCCGGTCCCACCAGACGGCGCGCATCAGCTCCCCGGCGGCCGGGTCCAACGCGCGCATGGCGCGCCCGACTTCCGCCCGGACGTCCGCCGCCGAGGGTCCGTCGGGTGCGGTCCGCAGGTCCACCGTGGTGAGCAGCCGTGCCGCGTCCACCTCACCGGGTGGCAGTACTTCGGGCCGCCACACCGCCTTGGGGGACGGGTCGGGCAGCCGGGTGCGCAGGGCGTCGTGCCGGTCGAGCACCGTCCGCAGCGCCGTGACGAGCGCCCGGCCCTCCAGGCCCGGGGGTGTCTCGACGAGCATCGACTGGACGAACTCGGCCGTCCCCTCGCCCTGTTCGCGCAGCCACAGGGCGATCGGCGGCAGGTCCAGGGGCCCGGTGGCCGACCGGTGCAGCAGGTCCGCGGCCGGGGCCGCCGCCCGCGCGGCGGCGGCCAGGGCACCGGGGGTGCGCAGCCGGAACACGTCCTGCGAGCTGATCGTCACGTTCTCCCGCCGCACCCGGCTGACCAGCCGCATCGCGACGATGCTGTCGCCTCCGAGGACGAAGAAGTCGTCCTCGGTGCCGACCGCGGGCAGGCCGAGCAGTTCGGCGAAGGCCGCGCACAGGGTCTTCTCGGCGGGGGTGACCGGCACGCCCGCACCGGCACGTGAGGCCGCGGGGGCGGGCAACGCCTCCCGGTCCACCTTGCCGTTGACCGTCAGCGGGAGGGCGTCGAGCAGCACCACCGCCGAGGGCACCAGGTAGTCGGGCAGCCGTCCGGCCAGCCGCGCGCGCAGTTCCTCCGCGTCGACGGCGTGGCCGTGCTCGGGGACCGCGTACCCGATCAGCCGCCCGTCCCGGACCACCACGGCGGCCCGGGCCACCCCGGGCAGCGCGGCCAGAGCGGCGCGCACCTCGCCCGGCTCGACCCGGTGGCCCCGGATCTTGACCTGGTCGTCGTCGCGCCGCAGGTACTCCAACGCCCCGTCCGGACGGCGCACGGCGAGGTCGCCGGTGCGGTACATGCGGGTACCGGGAGGGCCGTACGGGTCGGCGACGAAGCGTTCCGCGGTCGGCGCGGGCCGGTTCAGGTACCCGAGGGCGACCTGCTCGCCCGCGACGTACACCTCGCCGGGTTCGCCGGCGGGGACTTCGGCCAGGTCCGGGCCGAGCAACCGCACCGCGACCCCGGGCAGGGCGCCGCCGATCGGCACCCGGCCCGGCCCCACCGGCTCGCCGGGTGCCAGCAGGTACCGGGTGGTGAACGTGGTGCACTCGGTCGGTCCGTAGACGTGGCCGAGCTCCAACCGCGGGCAGGCGGCGCGGACTCGGGCGAACGCCCGCGGGTCGGCCGCCTCGCCGCCGGTGAGCACGGTGCGCAGCCCGCGCAGCGTGTCCGGGGCGTCGGCGGCGATCTGGCTGAACCAGGCGGCGGTCAGGAAGACGCCGGTGACGCCGTGGGCGGAGATGAGGACGGCCAGCCGGTGCGCGTCGATCCGGTCCTCGGCGGGGACGACCACGGTGCCGCCCCGGGTGAGCGGCGCCCACAGGTCGTAGCTGAGGGCGTCGAAACCCAGTGCCGAGACCAGCGCGGTGACGCGGTGGCCGGGCCCGTCCCAGTACGGGTCGGCGGCGAAGCGCCCGAGGTTGCGGTGGGTGACCTGGACGCCCTTCGGCCGCCCGGTCGAGCCCGAGGTGTAGAACACGCAGGCGATGCGGTCGCGTTCACCGTCCGGGCCGTCCGCGGAGAGCCGGGCGCGGGGGGTCTCGGGCTGGCCGGGTACCGGGAGGGACAGGGGGCCGGCGGGCGCCCCGGCCGGGACGAGGACGGCCGAGCAGCCGGCGTCCGTCTCGATGGCCGTGAGCCGTTCGGCGGGGGTGCGCGGGTCGAGGACCACGGCGGCGGCGCCGGTCTCGAAGACCGCCAGCAGCGAGGCGACCAGCCGCGCCGAGCGCGGCATCCGCAACGCGACCGTACGGCCCGGGCGCGCCCCGTTCTCGCGCAACCGGGCCGCCATCTCGGCCGCCCAGCCGGAGAGTTCGCCGTAGGACCAGCGCCGGCCGCCCTCCTCCACGAGGGCGGTGGCGTCCGGCCGGCGCTGCGCGAAGGCGGCGAAGGCCCGGTGCACCGGCAAGGGGAGGGCGTGCTCACAGGGCGGGCTCGGCCGCGGTTCCGTGGTCGTGGGGAAGATCACGGAGTCATCCAAACGCACCGTGCGACCGGCTCCGCGCAGAGCAATCCGAACGGTGTAATTCCGCCGCCCGATCGGGGGACCTGTCGTCTCGCGGGGCAACGGCTCCCGGTTCAGGCCCTCGCCTGCCGCGGCTCCTCGCCGTCGGCGCGGAGGCAGGCGATGCCGTAGTCGCCCGTCTCCTCGTCCACCGTGACGCCGTGCGTCTCGCTGCGGAAGCCGGGGAAGGCGCGGTCGAAGGACTCCAGGGCGCGCAGGTAGCGCAGCAGGGGACCGTCGGCGGCGCCGGCCGACTCGCCGGGCATCAGGACGGGGATGCCGGGCGGGGTGACGGTGACCATGGCGGCCGCGACGCGGCCGGCGGCGTCGGCCAGCCGCACCCGTTCCGTGCCGCCGCGGATCAGCCGCTGGTAGCACCACTGCGGGGGCGCGACGGGCTCGGGGAGTTCGCGGAAGGCCGTGTCCAGCAGGGTGACGAGGTCGGTGTCGCGCAGGTGCCGGTGCATGGACCGGCACAGCTCGGTCAGGGTGGTGCCGGCGTAGCGGCGCGGGTGGCGGTCTACGACGCCGGGGAGGACGCGGTCGAGGGGCGCGTCGGCGTCGTACAGCGCCTTGAAGTCCATCAGGGCGTCGAGGAGCGTGCCCCACTTGCCCTTGGTGATGCCCATGGAGAAGAGGACGAGGGTGGTGTAGCTGTCGGTCTTCTCGACGACGATGCCCCGGGTGGCGAGGTAGGCGGTGAGGACGCGGGCGGGGATGCCGGTGTCGGACCAGCGGCCGGCGGCGTCGACACCGGGGCAGGTCAGGGTCACCTTGACGGGGTCGAGGAGGCAGTGGCCCGCGGTGAGGCCGGGGAAGCCGTGCCAGTCGGCGTCGGGTTCCAGTTCCCAGCAGGCGGGTTCGGTGCGCAGCAGGTCGGGCGGGGCGTCGGCGAAGTCGTGGCGCGCGCCGGTACTCGGGTCGGTGACGGTGTCGGGCTGCCAGACGCCGAAGAACCAGTCGGGCCGGTCGCCGGCGGCCGTGATGCGGCGTCCGGTGCGGACGACGGCCTGCCGGAAGCGGACGGCCTCGGTGATGCCCTCGTCGAGCAGCCAGCGGCCCTGGGGGCCGTCCATCATCCCGGCGGCGACGTCGAGCGAGGCGAGGGCGGGGTAGAGCGGCGAGGTGGTGCCGTGCATCATGAACGCCTCGTTGAACAGCTCGTGGTCCACGGGGGCGCGGGGCGCGTCCCGGACGTGGACCATCGCGCTCTGTGAGAGTGCTGCCAGCAGTTTGTGCGTGGACTGGGTGGAGAAGACGGTGGGGCGGTCGGGGCCGGGGAAGGTGCCGGGGCCGACGGACATGCCGTAACGGCCGGCGTAGAGCGGGTGGAAGCGGGCGTAGGCGAACCAGGCCTCGTCGAAGTGGAGCCGCGGGGTGCTGGGCGCGAGCTGCCGGGCGACCCCGACGGCGTCGTAACACAGACCGTCGTACGTCGAGTTGGTGATGACGGCGTACTCGGGGCGGGAGCTCGTGGCACCGGCGGTCAGCGGGTTGCGGGCGACGCGCTCGGCCACGGCGTCGGCGGCGGTCTCGGCCGGGGGTACGGGCCCGGCGAGTCCGTAGCCGTTGCGGGTGGGGACGAGGTAGACGGGCCGGGCGCCGGAGAGGACGAGCCCGTGCAGGACGGACTTGTGGCAGTTGCGGTCGACGAGGGCGATCTCGTCGCGGGAGACGCAGAAGTGGCCGACCATGCGGTCGGCCGTGGAGTTGCCGTGGAGGACGAAGTAGGTGCGGTCCGCGCCGAAGATGCGGGCGGCGTTGCGCTCGGCGTCGCCGATGGGGCCCGTGTGCTCGTAGAGGGAGCCGAGTTCCTCGACGGAGAGGGAGAGGTCGCTGCGGAGCAGCCGTTCCCCGTAGTGGTCGAAGAAGGCGCGTCCGACCGGTGACTTGAGGAAGGCGACGCCACCGGCGTGCGCCGGGGTGTGCCAGGAGTACTCGTGCGCGTCGTCGAAGCGGCGCAGCGCCTTGAAGAAGGGCGGGAGGACCGCCTCCCGGTAGGCGCGGGCCGCGCCGGAGATCCGGCCGGCGATGAATCCGGGGGTGTCTTCCAACGGCCAGACGTAGCCGACGACGCTCTCGGCGACCCACAGCGGCAGCCGGTCGAGGTCCTCGTCGGCCTCGTCCGCCATGACGAGGAAGACGGGCAGGTCCTTGAAGCGCCGGGCGGCGCTGCGGAGGACCGCCGCGCCGCCCGGTTCGTCGCCGGCGCCCGTGCCGCCGGGCAGGTCCCAGGAGACGACGGCGGCGGTGAGGCCCGCCTCGGTGCGCAAGACGGCGCGGGCGTCGGCCTCGGCGCCGGCCCAGCGCACCTCCAGCCCCTCGGCTTCCAGGGCGGCGCGGATCCTGCGGAGCTGCTCGCCCTGCGCCCCCTGGCCCCGCGGGTCCTGGTCGAGCGCGAACAGCACGGTGCCGGCGGCCATCTCGTCCCCCTTGCGGCGCGGTCGCCCGGATCCCGATCGGATCATCGGGTCGCCCTCCGGCCAGTGTGGCGCGCGGGGCGGCGCGCGCACGGGCCCGGCGCGTTCAAACCACCCGTCGGTGGGGAGTGGTGGCGATCCCGGCCGCGCCGTGCGCACGGCCGGGCGCCGGGCGCGTCAGCGGGCGCGGGAGGCCGCGTCGAGGACGAGGCGGACGACGGCCTCGGGCTCGCGCAGGGTGGGCACGTGGTCGCTGCCGGGCAACCGGACGAGGCGGCAGCCGGGGATGCGCCGGGCCATCTCCTCGTTGCACCGGACGAGTTCGGGTACGTCCCGTTCGCCGAGGGCCAGGACGCAGGGCACGTCGAGCTCACCGAGCCGGTCGAACGCGGGGGCGTCCGGCACCTCGTGGCCGTCGGTGGTGAACCAGGCCGGGATCGCCGCCCGCAGTTGGGCGACGGCCTCGGCGTCGGGCACGATGACACGGCCGGGAGAGCACTGAGCCTGCGGATCCATGGAGCCGGCGGTCACCCGCCGTCGAACCTCCGGCCTCTGGTATGGACCTGAATCAAGCCGCACGTCTGCTTTTCAACCGGATGGGCCGCTTCTGGTGGTCTGACCAGGGCAGGCGGGCGTCCGGCGCCGCGTCCACTTTCGGGCCGGCCGGTCTCCACACAACTCCGCGGCGGGTCACGGGGATCGGCGGGCCGCGCCGCGACCAAGATCGTCAGCGCCTTTGCGTGGCGTTCCGCATACACGGAAAAGCGCTGACCATCGCGCGATATTCACTTTCTCATTTCTTCCGCCGACGGCCGCCCGACGGAAGGTCGCCGAGGAGATCCGGCCGAGGCCATATGGGTGGCGTAAGTGCTGGCCGATAAGGGGCGTTCATGTTTGCGCTCCTGCACCCCGGAGGCAATAGTCGTGCGAAAGGGACTGTGCCGACGGTGCTCTGGCAAAACGGACCACTGCGAAGCTGTTCTCGAACACGCCTCGGAGTCCGTGGCCAAGCGGGGGAAGGACGGAGCTCCCACCGGAATCGGCGGAAGTGAATTCTCCAGTTCCACATCCGGACATCACTCATACCGGGAGGCCGCACGCCTTCCCGGATTTTCAACGGGGGAAGGCCATGCGTCAATTCGACGTCACGCTCGACCATGCGTTAGACGACTCGCTCCTCACCGAAGTGGCCTACTGGATCAACTTCGCCAGCCAGCAGGTGGTGAAGTTCCACATCGATCCCATCGGGCGGGCGGCCATCCGCGTCTGGGCCACGGACGACGCCGACCCCGACGAGATCAGCCGCAAGATCCGCACGACCGTCGCCTGGTCCGTCGCCGAGCAGCAGGGCCACGACGGCGGGGACGACTCCCCCCGCTCGGTCCGCTTCGGCCCGTCCCGCGGACCCGCGGGGCTGACCCCGGACGACGCCGTCACGGCGGGCGCCCTCACCCCGCTCGGCATAGCGGACGTGGTCATCGGCGAACCGCTGGTGACGCTCATCCGCGGCCTCGACGAGACCTTCCGCGAGCTGGCCGCCGGATTCGGCGCGCGCGAGGCAGCGTACTCGACCCTGCTGCCCGCCCAGTACCTCGAACGCCTGCGGTACTTCGACGCGTTCCCGCAGAACGTCCTCTTCCCGGTGCACCTCGACACCGACATCGACACCGCGCAGCGGTACGTCAACCAGACCCTGGACAACCAGGGGCAGCCGCCCCGCGACGACTTCGACGGCTTCGCACCGCGCGACCAGGTGCTGGCGCCCGCGGCCTGCTTCCACGTGTACCAGGGGCTGGAAGGCCGGCACCTGACCGAGAACACCGCGATCACCACCCTCGGCAGGTGCTACCGGTACGAGAGCCGCAACGCGGTCCTGATCGAACGGCTCTGGGACTTCTCCATGCGGGAGGTCGTCTTCGTCGGCTCGCCGGACTACGTGCGGTCCTGCCGGGACGAGAGCCGGCGGCGCGTGCTGGAGCTGGTCGAGCGGTGGCAGCTGGGCGGGACCATCGTCCCGGGCCACGACCCCTTCTTCCTCCGCGGCGACCGGCCCGACGCGGTGGTCGACGCGCAGCCCAAGTTCGAGCTGCGGCTCGATCTCCCCTACAAGGACGGCGACTTCGCCTGCGCCTCCTTCAACGTCCACGGCACGTTCTTCGGCAGCGCGGGCGAGATCGTCGACTCCTCCGGCGAGATCGCGTGGACCGGCTGCACCGCCTTCGGGCTGGAGCGGTGGGCGTGGGCGATCCTCGCCCAGCACGGCCTGGACCCGGAGGGCTGGCCCGCGGACCTGCGCCGCCTGCACAAGCAGGCGGCGTGAGGTGACGGACATGACCACCGCACACCACGTCACGGCCGGCACGCGCCAGTCCGGTGACGTACTCGTGGCCCTGCGCGCGCACCCCCGCCTGGTGCTGCGGGTGCACAGCCCGGTCGCCGACCTCGTCGGAGACCGGCTGCGCACCCTCGGTCTTGAGGCGCTGGAGGCGGCCGGCATCGCCGCCGCCAGCGTCGAGATCCACGACAACGCCGCCTCCGAGTGGATCGTCCGCGCCCGGCTGCGCACGGCCGTCCGCCGCTGGCACGCGGCCACCGGTACGGCGGAGGCCGCCGTCCCCGCGAAGGAGGAGAAGCCGTGAGCGCCGTCTCCCTCTACGTCTCGGCCGGACGCCCCGGCTACGTCGAACACGCCCTGACCGTCACCGGAGTCGACGCCATCGTCCTCGACCTGGAGGACTCGGTGCAGGACGCCGACAAGGACGCCGCCCGCGACCTGGCGGCCGAGCTGCTGCGGTTCTACGACGGCCTGCCGCCCCGGCTCCTGGTGCGGGTCAACGCCCCCGGCGGCGAGCACCTCGACGCCGACCTCGAAGCGCTCGTCCCCCTGGGACTGAACAGGTTCCGGCTGCCCCAGGTCCGCACCCGCGAGGACCTGGACCGGGCACTCGCCCGGGTCGAAGCCCTCGCGGAGGGAACGGGCAACGCGCCGCCCCGGGTCGAGCTGATGATCGAGACGGTCGCCGCCCTGCACGGCCTGGAGGAGATCGTCGCGGACCGGCCCGAGATCACCGCGCTCACCTTCGGCGGCGAGGACTACCTCAGGGACAGCCGTGCCGCCGGCGCCTCGGACGACCTGTGGGAGGCGAAGCGCGCCCTCGTGGAGAAGGCGGCCGCGGTCGGCCTGCCCGCGTACGACACCGTCTACTCGAACCTGCACGACCGCGACGCGGTCTGGCAGGACGCCCACCGGGCCGCGCGCCTGGGCTTCGCCGGCAAGAGCATCATCCACCCCGCCCAGTCGCCGGTGACCCGCGATGCGTTCGCTGCCGCCCAAGGGTGAGTCATGGCCTGCCCCGGCAGCGGGGCAGGCCGCCTTGGAGACCGTGCTGGCCTGGCGGGAGCTGCTCGACGCGCGGGCCCTGGCCCTGCACCGGCCGGACTGCACCACGGTCATGGTCTCGCCGCGCTCGCCGGCGGGCACCTTCCCGCCGGCGGCGGCCCGGCGGCTGCACGACGCCGCGCTGTCCCGGCTGCTGCCCGCCCTGGGCGGGCAGGTCGCGCGTGCGACGTACCCGGCGCCGACCGGTCCGGTCACCCTCCTGGTGATCGCCGCCGGGGCGCGCCGGGTGAAGCTGGGCTGCCTGGAGACGGAGGAGCGGGACGCGGTCGGCGAACTCACCGACGCGGACGTGGTGCTGCCCGCCCCGCTGGGCCGCGGCGACCTGGGCCGGCCGCCCCGCCCGTGCCTGGTGTGCGGTGAACCGGCCAAGCGGTGCATCGTGCTGCGGCGCCACCCCCGGGAGCTCGTCGTCCTCGCCGCCCGCCGCCTGTACGCCCGCGCCTTCCACGACCCGTCCGGCCTCGCACCGCCCGCCGATGCCCGCCACCCGCACCCGCACCCCCACCCCCACCCGACGCCGCCCCACCACCGCGATCCGCACAGGAGCTTCGCATGACCGAGACCCCGTCCTCCCCGGCCGCGACAGGCGGCGACGCGGCAGCCGGCCTCCGGGAGGCCGTGGACCTCCTCCGCCAAGGCCACGTCGTCGTCGCCCCGAGCGACACCCACTACACGATGGTCGCCGACCCGGCGAACCCGGAGGCCACGGCGCGTATCTACGCGGCCAAGGAGCGCGACGCCGACTTCCCGCTGACCGTGTTCCTGGACTCCCCCGAGCTCCTGGACACCGTCGCCGTCGTGACCGACGAGGTGCGCGCCCTGGCCCGCGCCCTCTGGCCCGGCTACCTCACCCTGATCCTCCCCAAGCGTGCGGAGGCGGTGGGCGCGCACGTGACCGCCGGTCTGCCCACCGTCGCCGTCGCCTGCCACCGCGACCCCGTCCTGCGGGCGCTCCTCACCGGGCTCGGCGGGTACGCGGCCTGCACCTCGGCCAACCGCAGCGGGCAGGGCGGCGACCTGGTGACGCTCAAGGACGCCCGGGAGCAGGTCGGGGGCCGCGTCGCGGCCGTGCTCGACGGCGGCGAACCGAGCGACGCCGGCCAGGGGAACACCATCGTCGACCTGACCGGTGAGCGGCCCGTGCTGGTCCGGCACGGCGAGGTGCCCCTGGCCGACATCGCCGCCCTGATCCCCGGGATCGAGGACCGGGCCGCCCACTACAAGGAGGACCTCAAGCGGCGGCAGCGGTCGCTGGCGACCTGGCGCCCCACCCTGGAGGGGAAGACCGTCCTGGTGACCGGCGGCGCCCGGGGCCGGGGCTCCGAGCTCGCCCGCGTCCTCGCGCTGGCCGGGGCCCGGGTCCACATCGCCGACCGGGACCCCGGCGGCGCCGCCCTCGCCGAGGAGCTGACGGGCCAGGGGCTGACCGCCCGCTTCCACGTCCTGGACGTCACCGACGCCCCCGCCTGGGAGGCCGTCGTCCGGGAAGCGGCGGCCGAGACGGGCCGGCTCGACGTGCTGATCAACAACGCCGGCTACTTCGAGGCGGAGAACCTGCGGGACCTGACGGAGGAGAGCTGGTCCCTCGCCCTGCGGGTCAACACCGGCGGCGCGCTCAACGGCATCCGGGCGGCCGCGTCCGTGATGGGCCCCGGCGGTTCCATCGTCAACGTCTCCTCCGCCTTCGGCATCTCCGCCAGCGACCTGGTGGGGGTGGCCTACCAGACGAGCAAGGGCGCGCTGCTGCCGCTCACCCGCGCGGCGGCCGTGCGCCTGGCCGGCGACGGCATCCGGGTCAACGCCGTGTGCCCCGGCCTGATCCGCACCCCGATGACCGAGTCGCTGTTCACGGACCCGGCCACCCGTGACCGCGTCCGGGGCGAGGTGCCGCTGGGCCGCGAGGTCAGCATCTGGGACATCGTGGACGCCGCCCTGTTCCTCGCCTCGCCGGTGAGCGACTACATCACCGGCGTCGCCATGCCGGTGGACGGGGGGCTCTGCGCATGCTGACCGGCGCCCGGCGGCCCTCGGCCGCCGGACCGCGGACGCCCCTCGCTCCAGTAGCCGACCCGGCCGCTCCCGTGGCGGACCGGGCCGCGGGCGCCGAGGACGCGGCGGCCGACCGGCTGGCCGCCGCGATGGTGTACGGGCTGACCGCCGAGGCGGTGACCTGGCCCAAGCCCGGCCTGGTCACCGCGGTGTCCGCGGGCTGCCACCGGGACATGGACGTCTACACCCTGCTGCGCAGCTCCGCCGTGCTGCAGCCGGCCTTCCGCTCGGCCGTGCTCTTCGGGCTGCGGCGGGGCGCGGTGGCCCCCGCCGCCCGGGACTTCGCCGAGCTGCGCGCCGCCGGGCGGCGGGCCGAGCACGGCATGCTCGCCGCGACCGGCGGCACCAACACCCACCGCGGGGCGCTCTTCCTGGGCATGCTGCTGTGCTGCGCCGCCGGCATCGAGCACGCCGCGGGCCGCCCCCTGGAGCCGGAGGCCGTGTGCCGCACCGCCCGTGAGGTGAGCCGGGACGCGCTCCAGGCGGACCTGACGGCGGCGGTGGCGGACCCCGCCAGCGTCGGGCTGCGCGCCTACGCCGTCCACGGCCTGTCCGGGGTGCGCGGCGAGGTCCTGCGGGGCTGGCCCAGCCTGCTCGGCCACGGGCTGCCGGCCCTCCGCGCGGCCCTCGGCACGGGCCGCCCGCCGCGTGAGGCGGTCGCCGACGCGGTGCTCGCCCTGATGGCCGTCGTGGAGGACACCACCGTGCTCAACCGGGGGTTCGACCCCGAACGGCTCGCCACGACGCGCCGCGAGGCGGCCGCCGCCCTGGCCGCCGGCGGCACCGCCACGTGGCGGGGGCGACGGCTCGTCGGCCGCATGGCCCGCCGTCTCGAACGGCGGCAGATCAGCCCCGGCGGCTCCGCCGACCTCGCCGCCATGGCGATCGCCCTGCACACGTGGCAGACCGGAACGGACGCCACGGCACCACGAAAAGGAGAGCTTCGTGCCCAGGCATCTGCGTAGCCAGCGCGAGTACCTGACGGCCCTGCGGGAGATCGGCGACCTTCAGCCGATCGACGTGGAGGTCGACTGGAACCTCGAACTCGGCGCCATCACCCGGCGGGCCTACGAACTGCCCGCCGCGGCCCCCCTGTTCAACCGGATCAAGGGGATCGAGCCCGGCTTCCGGGTCCTCGGCGCGCCGGCCGGGCTGAGCTCCCTCCCCTCGGCCCCGCTGGCCAGGGTCGCGCTCGCGCTCGGCCTGCCGATCGACACCGCCCCCGCCGACCTGGTCACCGCCTGGTCGAGGCTGCAGGAGTGCGAGCCCCTGCCGCCGCGCCGGCTGCCGACCGGGCCGTGCAAGCAGAACCGCATGACCGGCGACGACGTGGACCTGTTCCGGCTGCCCGCCCCGCTGCTGCACGCCGGGGACGGCGGCCGTTACCTCAACACGTACGGGACGGTGGTCAGTTCCTCCCCGGACGGTTCCTGGACCAACTGGGCGATCACCCGCATCATGCTGCGCGACCGCACGTCCATGACGGGCATCGTGGTGCCCGCGCAGCACGTCGGCCGCATGCACCGGATGTGGGCCGAGACCGGCCGGGACATGCCGTTCGCCCTGGCGCTGGGCACGTCGCCCGGCGTCGCGATGGTCGCCGGCTGCCCCGTCCGTGACGGGCTGGACGAAGCGGCGCTGCTCGGCGGGTGGTTCGGCGAGCCGCTGGACGTCGTACGGTGCGAGACGCACGACCTGGAGGTGCCGGCGGACTCCGAGATCGTGATCGAGGGCTACCTGTCCTTCGAGGAGACGGCCCCCGAAGGCCCGATGGGCGAGTACAGCGGGCTGCTCTGGCCGGAGGACCGCCGCCTGTGCCCCGTCTACCGGGTCACGGCCGTCACGTACCGGGACGATCCCGTCCTGCCGGTCGTCGTCGCCGGGATGCCGGTGGAGGAGAACCACACCAACTGGGGGATCAACATCTCCGCCGCGGTCCTGCACGAGCTGCGGACCGAGGGCCTGCCGGTGCGCCGCGCGTTCATGCCGTTCGCGGCGGCCTGCCACTGGCTGGTCGTGACGGTCGACACCGCCTCGGGCCCCGGACAGTGGGGCAGTTGGCGGAAGCTGGCCGAGGAGGTGGGCGAGGCCGTCTACCGCACCCGGCCCCGGCACATCATGCCGAAGGTCGTCGTCGTCGAGGACGACATCGACCCCTCGGACCTGGACCAGGTGGTGTGGGCCGTCGCCACCCGCGCCCACCCTCGCGAGACGACGTTCGTGCCGGACATGCCGACGCTGCCGCTCGTGGGCTACCTCAGCGAGGAGGAGCGGCGGAACGCCCGCACGGACAAGGCGGTGTTCAACTGCCTGCCCCGGGACGACTGGTCCCCGACGGGCGCGCCGGTGCGGGCGGACTTCGCGCAGTTCCCCGCCGAGCTGCGCGAGCGGGTGGTGCGCGACTGGGAGTCCTACGGCTACCCGTCGGTGGACTGAGGGGCGGGCGTGTCGCGCGCGGGGCGCCGTTCGCCCAGTACCACCCCCACCAGGACGGCGGCCCCGCCCACGGCCAGCGACCAGCCCACCGGCTCGTCGAGCAGCAGCAGGCCCAGGACGACGGCGACCAGCGGCAGCAGATAGCTGACCAGCGAGGCGGCCACGGCACCCGCTTCGGCGATCAGGCGCAGGTTGAGCACGTAGGCCGCGCCGGTGCCGAGCGTCCCCAGGGCCAGGACGGCGGCCGTCGCGCTCACGTCGGCCTCGACCGGCCGGAGGAGCAGCGGTCCTGCCAGCAGGGAGACGGCGGTCGCGGCCGTCAGCTGCCCGGCGGCGAGGGCCAGCGGGCCGTGGCCGCTGTCGCCGAGCACCCGGCCCAGGTAGAAGAAGCCGGCTCCGTAGCACGCGGCGGCCACCAGGCAGGCGCTGGTGGCCGCGATCGTGCCCGGGCTGCCCCACGGGGCGAGCAGCAGGACGACGCCGGCGAATCCGATGCCGACCCCGGCGAGTTGCCCGCCCCGGAGTTGGCGGCGCTGCCCGGCGGCGACCATGACGACCACCGTGAAGAGCGGGGCCGCCGCGTTGCAGGTGCCCGCCAGGGCGGAGTCCACGTACTGCTCGGCCCAGGCGAAGAGGAAGTACGGCACGTCGTTGGCGATGACCGCCGCCACGGTCAGCCGTGTCCACGTCCGGCGGTCGCGGGGCAGCCGCTCGCCCCGCGCCGCGGCCACGGCCAGCAGGACCGCCGCGCCGGTCGCCAGGCGCAGGGTGAGGATCTGGGCCGGGGCGAACTCCGGGCCGGCGAGCTTGATGAGCAGGTAGTTGGACCCCCACAGCAGGGCGAGCGCGGCGAGCCGTAACGAACTGGTGAGGGACATGTGCTGCACGCTACCGGGGTGACGCCCGGGACGTAAGTGCCGCTTTTTGCGCGTCACTTACGTCCCGGGCGGGCGTTCAGCCCCGTTCCGTCCCCGCCGCCAGGGGCCCGTGGCGCAGGAGGGCGCGGGCGGGGAGGGCCGTGGCGCCGACGGTGAGGAGGACGGCGCCGGCGACCAGGGAGACGGCTGTGACGGGTGGGACATAGGGGGCGGAGCCGGTGATGCCTCGGGTGATGGGCACCAGGGTGATCCAGGCGATGACGCCGCCGAGGGTCAGGCCGCTGGCGGCGACGAGCAGGCCCTCCCAGCGCATCATGTCGCGCACCTGGCGGCGGGTGGTGCCGGTCAGGCGGAGCAGGGCGACCTCGCGGCGGCGGTCGAGGACGGTCATGACGAGGGTGTTGGCGGCGGCGACGGCCGCGAAGCCGCCGAGCACGGCCGCCATGACGGTGTTCGCCCAGGCGTTGAGCTCCTGGTTCCGGTCGGCCGCGGCCGCGTAGCCGGCGGCGTCGGTGACGCCGGTGCCGGGCGGGCCGATCGCGGCGAGCCGCCGGGCGACGTCCGCCCGGTCGGCGCCGGGGGCCCGCTTGACGAGGACCTGGGTGTCGAGGGCGGTGGCCGCGTGGGCGGCGACGGCGGCCCGGGGCAGCAGCACCTCGCCGATGCCGAGCCCGCGTTCGTAGGTGGCAACGAGCCGGGGACGGACCCGGGTGCCGTCGGCGAGCCAGAGCGGGACGCGGTCGCCGGGTGTGACGTGCAGGGTGTCCGCCAGCGCGGCGCTCAGGGCGACGGTGTCGGGCGAGGTGCCGAGCCCGGCGAGGGAGCCGGTGCGGACACCGAGGTCGAGGACGTCGGGGAGCCGGGCCGGGTCGCCGGAGACGCCGAGCGCGGTCGAGGTCGACAGCGTGTCCCCGGCGCGGTGGACGGTTCCGGTGCGCAGGACGCCGACGGCGGTGGCCACGCCGGGGACGCGGGCGGCGCGGCCGGCGGTGGCGGCGGGGAGGCCGGGTCCTGTGGTGTCGAGGACGTGGTCGGCGACGACGCCGTCGCGGACGTTCCGGTCGGCGACGTGCCGGATGGTGCTCTGGAGGAAGAGGAGGGTCCCGCAGAAGGCGGTGACCATCACGATGGGCGTGATCGCGGAGGCGAGGCGGTGGGCCTGGGCACGGGAGTTGTCGGCGGCCAGCGAGGCGGCGGCGCCCGCGGCGCGGGTCCGCAGCGGCAGCCCGAACACCGTCGCGCAGAGCCGGGCCACCAGGGGGCCGAGCAGGGCGACGGCCAGGAGGAAGCACATGACGACGCCGAGGGCGGTGTTGGCGGCGGTCTCGCCGCTCTGCTCGGCGGCGAGACCGGCGAGGAACGTGCCGCCGACGAGGGCGGCCAGGCCGAGCGGGGTGCGCACCCAGCCGGGCCGGACGCGTTCGACGGCCGCCGCGCCGAGGGCCTGGCTCGGGCGGAGCCGCGCGGAGCGGCGGGCGGCGGCGTAGCCGGCGACGAGCGCGGACACCAGGGTGGCGCCGACCGCGACGGCCATCGGGATCCAGCCCACGTCCAGGCGTACGCCGTCGACGAGCGCCCCGCGCTCGCCGAGTTCGCCGAACCACCAGCGGGCGAGGGCGAGCCCGGGCAGAATTCCCAGGCCGCCGGCGACCGGGGCGACGATCATGGCCTCGGTGGCGATGGTGCGGCGGATCTGCCGCGGGGTGGCGCCGGTGGCCCGCAGCAGGGCGAACTCGCGGGCGCGCTGGCCGGTGGCCAGGGCGACGGTGCCCATGACGACGAAGACGGCGGTCAGGGTGGCGATGCCGCCGAAGGAGCCGCCCAGGCCGGACAGCAGTTCCCGGGTCTCGGCGAGTCCGGGCTCCTCGGCCGCGCCGCGCGCGTCGCCGGTGAGCACCTTGGGCCCGTCGCCGACGGCCTGCCGGACCTCCCGGGCGAGGGCGGGCGCGGCGGTGCCCGGCCGGGGCAGCACGGCGATGGCGTCGGCGGCCCCCGGGTGGCCGGAGAGCCGGCCGGCGACGGCGTCCGCGAACCAGGCGGTCGCCGGTCCGGCACCCTCCCGGGCCAGGCCGGCGATCCGGTACGCCGCCGTGCCGCCGGGGCCGGTGAGCGTGACGCGGTCGCCGGTCGCCAGGCGGGCGGCGCGCGCGGTGGCTGCGTCGAGGACCACCTCGCCGGAGCGCGGCGCGCGGCCGTCGGCCAGCGGGCGGGTGCCGGGGGCGAGGGCGATGCCGGCGGCTCCGTAGGGCCGTCCGGTGAGATCGGGGAGGGCCGGCTTCCCGGCCCGGACCGGGAACGCCAGGTCGGGGACGGCGGCGGCGACGCCGGGCCGGGCCGCGATCCGGGCGGCGAGCGCGGCCGGCACCCGGGGGCGGCCGGGCAGCGCGGTCTCGCTGGTCGACTTGTCGTCGCCGTGTCCGGTGGTGACGCGGGCGTAGGGGTCGGCGGTGACGACGACGGGGGTGTGGGCGTAGCGCTCGGGCGCGACGTGGGCGGTGATGCCGGTCTGGAGGAGCACCCCGCAGGCGGTGATGATCGCCGAGGCGAACAGCAGCGCGACGAGGCTGCCCGCGAAGGACGCGGGCCTGAAGCGCACGGAGGCCCGCGCGAGTCCGTTCGTCATGGCCTCACACCGCCGTCGTCGCGGCGGGGCGCCGGTCGGCCGCGGCGGTCAGGGCGACCATCCGGTCGGCCACCGTCTGCGGGTCCGGGCGGGTCAGCTCGCCGGCCAGCAGGCCGTCGGCGAGGAAGAGGACCCGGTCGGCGTGGGCGGCGGCCACCGGATCGTGGGTGACCATGACGACCGTGGCGCCGAGGGCGTCGACGGCCCGCCGGAGCAGGCCGAGGACCTCGTGGGCGGACCGGGTGTCGAGGGCGCCGGTCGGCTCGTCCGCGAAGATCACCTCGGGCCGGGTGATCAGGGCCCGGGCGATCGCGACGCGCTGCTGCTGGCCGCCGGAGAGCTCGCCGGGGCGGCGCCCGCCGTGCCGGTCCAGGCCGACCTCGGCCAGCAGCCGCTGGGCGCGCTGCCGGTCCTGGCGCTCGCCGGCCAGCCGCTGCGGCAGGAGGACGTTCTGCTGCACGGTGAGCGAGGGGAGCAGGTTGAACGACTGGAAGACGAAGCCGACGCGGCTGCGGCGGAGCTTCGTCAGCCGGTCCTCGCTCAGCCGGGTGATCTCCTCGCCGCCGAGCAGGACCTCGCCGGAGCTGGGCCGGTCCAGTCCGGCGGCGCACTGCAGGAAGGTGCTCTTGCCCGAGCCGGAGGGGCCCATCACCGCGGTGAAGCTCCCGCCGGGCAGCGCGAGGTCCACCCCGCGCAGCGCGTCGACGGCCCCCTCGCCCCGCCCGTAGCGGCGCCGCACGGCCCGTAGCTCGACCGCCGGGGCGGTGCCCCGGCGCTCCTCGGTGGGTACGCGGTCGCGGCGCAACGCCATGGTGTCCCTTTCTCCGTTCTCCGTTGGTGCTGTCGACGCTAGGCGCGGAGAAAGGCCGGGACCATGGAGGCAGCCGGGCTCGGGAGGTGGGGTTTTCCCCCGGACTGGCAGGCGGGTCAAACGGTCATCATGACGGGACCTTGGTGGGCCTTCGCGTCCTGGAGCGCGGTGAGCCGGCGGACGAAGAGGAAGGCGAGGACGGCCGCCGCGATGTCGACGACGTCGGCGACCATCAGGACACCGGTGGCGCGGCGGATCTCCTCGAAGGTCTCGGCGCGGGCGTACATCCGGCCGCCCCCGCGCCCCAGGCAGAGGGTGGCGATCCACAGGCCCCACCACCAGTTCATGACCGTGCGCGGGGCGCGGACCGGCGAGCCGTCGGGCTGGTGCGGCAGGCTCGCGGCCCACACGTCGTTGGCGATCTTCTTCGGGAACCAGAGGTTGACCACCGGCGTGAACCAGGCCCCGATGCTCCAGCCCCGGCGCACCCGGTGCCCGCCCGGCCGGAAGACCTCCGCGTTGGAGCGCACCCGGTGGAACCAGATGACGAAGAGGACGCCGCAGGCCACGAGGGCGACCGTCTGCACGATCCCGGAGACGAACTGGAGGAGGTCGGCCCGGTCGGCGTCCCGGACGAAACCGGGCCCCTCGGCGCCGTCGATCCCCCTGGTCGTCACCCCGTACATCGTCGCGCCCGCGAAGAGCGAGAAAACGTCGGTCAGCGCGCAGAGGCCCAGCAGCACGGCGACCGCCCGCCCGAGCCCGACCGGGGACGCGAGGCGCGGCAGGGGGACGGGCTGGAATCCGAGGGGCGGGTGCGGGCCGGCGGCCGGCGGCCCGGCGTCAGGACGCGCGCCGTACGCCGGCCCGCCGGGCGGCGCGGCTCCGGGGACGGCGCAGGCGGAGCAGCACCCCGTCGCCCCCAC
>NZ_JAIQLH010000111.1 GCF_020037025.1 Streptomyces huiliensis
CGGCCCGGCGTCAGGACGCGCGCCGTACGCCGGCCCGCCGGGCGGCGCGGCTCCGGGGACGGCGCAGGCGGAGCAGCACCCCGTCGCCCCCACGGCGGGGGACGTCTGACATATCGAGCACAGCACCTGCGGCGACCTCATCGTTCTTCGGCGCGCGCCGGACGGGCGCGCTGCACGGGATCAGTGACCTCGCGAGGTTACCGGGGCCGGACGAGGCCGCCGTCCGGGCCTGGCAAAGGACGGCCACGCGGCCGGCCGCTGCCCCGCACGGGTGAATGACCTGCGAAAACCCGGCACTGCCCTGATCATCGGAAGCATGGCCCTGCCCGTCGCCCGGCTCCCCGAGATCCGGCCCATGCTGACCGTGCCCGGCCCGCTGCCGGCCGAGGGCGAGGAGGCGGGCTGGGGCTTCGAGGTGAAGTGGGACGGGGTCCGCTGCGTGCTCAGCACCTCGGGCGACGGGACCGTACGGCTGGTGAGCCGGGCCGGGAACGACGTGACGGCCACCTATCCCGAGCTGCTGGAGCTCGGCGCGCAGCTCCAGGGCCGGTCGGCGGTGCTCGACGGCGAGCTCGTGGCGCTGGACGAGCGGGGCCGGCCGGACTTCGGGCTGCTCCAGCGCCGGATGGGCATCGCCAACCCGCGCCGCGCTGCCCACCTGGCGATGGAGTACCCCGTCCACTTCATGATCTTCGACGTCATGCACGTCAGCGGCCGCTCCCTGCTCGGCGCCACGTACGGGGAGCGCCGCGCCATCCTCTACGGCATGGGGCTGACCGGCCGCAGCTGGTCCGTCCCCACCCACCTGGAGGGGCACGCCCGGCGGGCCTGGGACGCCACGCTGCGCCACGGCTACGAGGGCGTCATCGCCAAGCGGCTGGCCTCCCCCTACCTGCCCGGGGTCCGGTCACCCGACTGGCGGAAGGTGAAGCACCTGCTGACGCTCGACGTGGTGATCGGCGGCTGGACGGAGGGCCGGGGAGCCATCGCCGGGCTGCCCGGGGCCGTCCTCGCGGGGGTGGAGGAGCCGTCCGGCCTGCGGTACGTCGGCTCGGTGGGCTCGGGCCTCTCCGGGCAGGAGCGCCGCGACCTGGCCCGCTACCTGGAAGCACTGGCCCGGGACGGCTCGCCCTTCGCGGGCCCGGTGGACGCGACCGGCGTGCACTGGGTGGAACCGCGGCTGGTCGCCGAGATCACCCTCACCGGCTGGACCCCGGCCGGGCACCTCCGCCACCCCATCTGGCACCGGCTCCGGCCGGACCTGACGCGGCCCGGATAAGCCGGAGGGCGGCGGCACCGC
>NZ_JAIQLH010000112.1 GCF_020037025.1 Streptomyces huiliensis
GGCCGACGCGGCGGCCGTCCCGGCGTCCGGTCACGGAGCGGCGGTCCGCCGCCTGCGCCGCGCGGCGTCCCGGCCGGAGCGGGCGGACGGCCGCCGAGGAAGCGGCGGCGGGCAGGACGGCGAACCGCCCCGCACCGACCCCGCCCATCTCTGCTTCCAGGGGAGCAGCGTCCTCTCCGGCACGGCCACTGCCATCGTCGTCGCGACCGGGGCCGCGACCCGGCTGTCCGGGGTGGTCCCCGGCCCGGCGGGCGGCAGCGGCGGGCACCGGGTCACCCCGTTCGACCGGTCGGTCAACGGGATCGCCTGGACGCTGATCCGGTTCATGCTGCTGACCGCGCCTCTGGTGCTGGTCTCCGGCGCGCTGCTGCGCGGGCGTGGCATGGAGACGCTGCCGTTCGCCGTGGCGGTGGCGGTCGGGCTGACGCCCGAGATGCTGCCCGTCGTCGTCACGGCCGCGCTGGCGCGCGGCGCCGCCGGCCTCGCGCGCGGCGGCGAGGTGATCGTCCGGCGCCTCCCGGCCCTCCACGACCTGGGCGCCGTCGACGTACTGTGCGTGGACAAGACCGGCACCCTCACCCAGGACCGACCCGTCTTCCACCACGCGGAGGACGCGCACGGGTGCGACGGCGACGAGGTGCTGCGCTGGGCGGCGGTCAACGCCCTGTGGACGCTGCACCTAGCCGAACTCCCGGTGCCCGACGCCCTGGACGAGGCCGTCCTCGACGCGGCGGGCGAGGACGCCCTGCTCGCCGCCGAGGAGGAGTACGAGGGGATCGCCGCGCTCCCCTGCGCTCCCGGGCGCCCCCTGTCCACCGCCGTCGTCCGGCGCGCCGGAGACCCGCGGTTCGGCCTCGCGGGCGCGCACGTCCTCGTCGTCAAGGGCGCCCCCGAGGACGTCCTGGAGCGCTGCGCCCTCGAACCGGCCGAGCGCGCGCGCCTGGCGCGGCGGGCGGCGGAGCTGGCGGCGGACGGGCTGCGCGTGCTCGCCGTGGCCCGCGCCGAACGCCCGTCCCGCACCCGGCCCTACGGGCCCGCCGACGAGCGCGGCCTGGACTTCACCGGCTTCCTCGCCCTGCACGACGCCCTCGCCCCCACCGCCGCGGAGGCCCTGGCCGTCCTCGCCGACCGGGGCATCGCCGTCCGGGTCCTCACCGGCGACCACCCGGGCACGGCCGCCCGCGTCTGCCGCGACCTCGGGCTGGATCCGGGCGAGGTGGTGACCGCCGACCGCGTCGACGGCCTCACGGACGCGGAACTGGGCCGGCTGGCCGACCGGACGACGGTCTTCGCGCGCTGCTCCCCGGACCACAAGGCCCGCATCGTCCGCGCCCTGCGCACCACCGGCCACACCACCGGCTTCCTGGGCGACGGCGTCAACGACCTGGCCGCCCTGCACGCCGCCGACGTCGGCGTCTGCCCCCGCGCGGGCGTCGACGTCGCGCGGGAGGCGGCGGACGTCGTCCTCGCCTCCAAGGACCTCACGGCCCTCGACCGGGCGGTGACCGCCGGCCGGCGCAGCACCGGCAACATCGCCGCGTACCTGCGGATCACCCTCTCGTCCAACTTCGGGAACGTCATCGCCATGCTGGCGGCCGGGCTGCTGCTGCCGTTCCTGCCGATGCTGCCCGCCCAGGTGCTGGTGCAGAACCTGTGCTTCGACGCGGCCCAGCTCGCCCTGGCCTTCGACCGCCCGGCGCCGGGCGCCCTGCGCCGGCCGACCCGGCTGCGCCCGCGCGACCTGCTGCGGTTCGTGACGGTCTTCGGCCTGCTGAACGCCGCCGCCGACCTCGCCACGTTCGCCGTCCTGGCGGTCGCGGTCCGGTCGCTGGGGGACGACGGCGGTCAGGAGGCCTTCCACGCCGGGTGGTTCACCGAGAACCTGCTGACCCAGGCGATGGTGATGCTCGTCCTGCGGTCCGGCCGCCACCTGGCCGAAGGCCGGCCGCCCGGGCCCATCCGGCTGGCCACCACCGCCCTGGCGGTCGTGGGCCTCCTCCTGCCGCTCTCGCCCCTGGGCCCGCTCCTCTCCATGACGGGGCTCCCGCCCCTCACGTACGCCCTGCTGGCCACCGTCCTGACCGTGTACGGCGCCGCGCTCGCCGTCGCGCGGAACCGGTATGCGCGGAGGGTCGGCGGATAGAGGGCGGCGTGTACGGGACGCGTAGGGGGGCTGTCATCACATGCCCCCCTGCCGCCTCACCAGTCCCCGCCCCCGAACCCGCCGCCGTCCCCGCCGCCGCCGAAGCCCCCGCCGTCTCCCCAGCCGCCGCCGAAGTCGCCGGAGTCGAAGTCGCTGCCGGAGAAGTCGCCGCCCTCGGGGCCGGTGTCGGTGCCCACGCCGCCGTGGTCGGAGGCGTAGGCGGGGCCGCTCAGCATGCTGCCGAGCATGGTGCCCATGAGGAGCCCGGGGAGGATGCCGCCGCCGAAGTAGCCGCCCGCCCAGGGCGCGTAGGCCGGGCCGGCGTTCCAGTACGGCTGGGGCCCCTGGGCCGTCTGGACCGTGCGGGACAAGGGGTCCTCGCCGTCGGCG
Organism: Streptomyces huiliensis; assembly: GCF_020037025.1. Taxonomy (GTDB): domain Bacteria; phylum Actinomycetota; class Actinomycetes; order Streptomycetales; family Streptomycetaceae; genus Streptomyces; species Streptomyces huiliensis. The sequence goes on from NZ_JAIQLH010000112.1 coordinate 2,534, forward strand.
ACGCGCGTCGCATCGGCCCGGCAGGCGGGTACGGTGCGGGGCGCGCCGCCCGGCGGCGCCCACTGGACGTCCTCGACGGACGGTCCGTGACGGGGGTCGAAGAAGCAGGGCAGCCGGCGTTCGGGCAGCGGCGCGCCGGTGCGGCGGGCGGCGAGGGTGGCGAGGGCGAACCGGCCGTTGTCGAGGGCCTCGGTCACCGCCGTGACCTCCTGGGGCCTGGTCGCGGCCGCGATCCGGCGCTTGGCCTCCTCGTAGGCGTCGAGGGCCTGTTCGTAGTCGTGCCGCATGGCGTCCGTGGCGCCGGCCTCCGAGGGCGAGAAGTCGAGCCGGTCGAGTTCCTCGCCGAAGGCGGTGATGTCCTCGTCGACGACGACGCGCAGGGCGTCCAGCTCGGCGCGCTCGCGCTCCTCGCGCTTCTTCTTCGAGCGCCGGTAGAGCGCGTAGGCGCCGCCCGCGCCGGCGGCGACGACCGCGCCGCCGACGATCAACCCGGTGGCGCCGCCCCCGGAGTCCGAGCCGCCCCAGGAGCCGGGCGCGTGCCCCCGGGCGGTCTTGACCGCTCCGTCGACGAAGGCGTTGAGCTCGGTGCTCGCGGTGGCGTTGTCGTTGCGCCGGACGGAGTCGCGCAGGTTGGCGACGGCGTTCCGGGACATCACCTTGTGGTCGGCGCCCGCGGTGAACTTGTCGCCGAGCCGGATGGCGTAGACGCCGCTGACGCCGACCTTCGCCCGCAGGTCGCCCAGGACGGTGGCCTGCGGGAACTCCGGCGTGTTCGGCAGCACGGCGACGAACACCGGCTTGCCCGCGTCCTTGATCTTCTTGGCCAGGGCGTCCGCGTCGGCCGACGAGAGCTGGGCGGACGCCCGGGGGTCGACGTAGACGGGGCTCTTCTTGAGCCCCTCGGCCACCTCGTTCAGGCCGGTGGCGGCGTGGGCGGGCGGAGCGAGGGCCGCGCCGCCGGCCACCAGCAGCAGAGCCGCGACGAGCCCCGCGAGGAGGGCCGGCAGGGGCCGGGGCAGGGCCCTGGGAGTGGCGGACATGACGGTGCTCCTCGGAGAGGCGGGCAGATGCTGATGAAACTGACTTAACGCTTCTTCATCGGAATCTCGAACTTACTCTGCGTTCGATGAAACAACGGACTATTCAGGCACGCGGTTCCCCCGGCACTCCCATGTCACCCGTAGGACAGACCGGCGCAGGGGTTCTCGTCCGCCGGTCTCGCGGCGGAAGCGGCCGCGGGGTCGAAGGCGCCCCTCCTCTCGGCCGTGGCCGCCCCCTTCTCCGGCGTGCCGTCGTAGTCCCGGCCGAGGGTGACGGAGATGCCGGAGTCGGCGGTGCCGCGCACGAACGCGCCGGGGAAGAGCCGGGCCAGGGTACGGGCGCGGCCCGCCTGGCCGGGGCCGAACTCGATCACCGTGGTGCCCGCGCCGCCGCCCTCGGCCGCGCGGGTGCCGGTCACCGTGTAGCCGTGCCGCCGGAGGAGTGCGGCGGCGCTGCCGGCCCGTCCGTCCGCGCCGGTGGCGTCGACGAGGGAGACGCGGACGCCCGTCCCCTGTCCGCCTCCCCCGCCCTTCTCTCCCCCAGCGGTCCCGGTGGCCCCGGCACCCCCAGGGGTCCCGCCCGGGGCCGGCCGGTCGTCCCGCAGCGCCGCCCACAGCGCGTCCGCCTCCGGCCGGACGACCGCCACCCGGTCGCCCTCGTACCGCCAGGGCATCGTGACGAACGTGATGTCCTGCCGGTCGATGCCTTTGAGCGACCGCGCGAAGGACACTAGCTTGTCCACGGAGCCCAGCCCCGGGTCCACCGTGAGCGACTTGGTGGCCGCGTCCGCCAGCGGGAGCAGCGTCGCGGGGTCGAGCCCCCGGGACCGCACCTTGTCGATCAGGGCGGCGACGAAGGCCTGCTGTCGGCGGATGCGCCCGATGTCGGAGCCGTCGCCGATCCCGTGCCGTACGCGGACGTAGTCCAGCGCCTTCTTCCCGGACACGGTCTGCCGCCCCTTCTTGAAGAGGAGGTCGCCGCGGCCGCCGCGGTGCGGGTCGAGGTCGCCCTCGTAGACGTCCTGCGGCATGCAGACCTCGACGCCGCCCACGGCGTCGGTCAGCGCGGAGAAGCCGGTGAAGTCGACGACGACGGTGTGGTCCACGCGCAGTCCGGTGAGCCGTTCGACGGTGTTCTGGGTGCAGGCGGGGTTGCCCTCGGCCGTACCGCCGACCGAGAAGGCGGAGTTGAACATGGCCTCGCGGCGGGTGGCCGTCCAGCCGCCGTCGGGGAGCCGGCAGGGCGGGATCTCGACGAGCGTGTCCCGGGGGATGTTGACGACGGCGGCCCGCTCCCCGTCCCCGTACACGTGCAGCAGGAAGGCCGTGTCCGAGCGGCCGGTGCGGCCGGTGCCGCCACCCAGGTCCCGGTTGCCGCCGGCGCGCGAGTCCGAGCCGATGACGAGGACGTTGTCGCCGGCGGCGGAGCCGGGAGGGCGGTCCCGGGCGATGCCGTCCGCGTCGAAGACGCCGAGGTTGCCGTCGAGTCTCAGGTACGTCCAGCCGGCCGCGGCCACCAGCAGGATCAGCAGTACCAGCGACGCGCCGCCGAACGTCCGTCCGTGCCGCCGTTCCCGGCCGCCCCCTGCGCCCATCCCCGAGCCCCCCAGCCCCGTGTGTACCTCGGCCCCAGAGGCGTATCCCCCGGAGACTCGTCGGCATCCCCACTGACTCATCCCCACAGACGGACGGAAGCCACCCCCGGTTGCCTGATTGCGCAATGTTGCAACTAAGGTGGACGAACCGGCCGCGCGTCCCACGACCGGGCCCCAGACAGAGACCTCAGAGAAAGCAGGTGTCCGCCGTGCTGCGCAACGCCCTCGAACCCTGGCACCTCCTCGTCGTCGTGCTCGTCCTCGTCGCGCTCTTCGGCTCGAAGAAGCTGCCCGACATGGCGCGCGCCCTGGGCAAGTCCGCGCGCATCCTCAAGAGCGAGGCCAAGGCCATGAAGGAGGATCCGGCCCCGACGTCCCCCGCCTCCGCGTCGGGCGGCGCGAACCCCATCACCCCCACCACGGTCGAAAGCTCCCGCTGACCTCGATGTCACCTGGTATTGCGCTGCCGTACACCCTCGCTTGGTGAGCTTCCTCCGGCCGGGCACACCGCCGGCCCACGAGGAAGGAAAACACCATGGGTTCTCGTCCGTACGGGCGTCGTCTCGCCTGGGGCGCCGCAGCACTGCTCGTCGCCGGCGTCGCGGTGCCGGCCGCGGCCTCCGCCTCCGACGGCGGCCGCACGGACCGGGCGGCCGAGTCGGCCGTCGCCGCCCAGGCCCACGGCCCGAAGAAGGCCAAGAACGTCATCCTGCTCATCGGTGACGGCATGGGCGACTCCGAGATCACCCTGGCCCGGGACTACACCGTGGGCGCCGCCGGCCGCCTGAACATGGACAAGTTCCCGATGACCGGCGCCTACACCACCTACTCCGTGGACAAGAAGGGCAAGCCGGACTACGTCACCGACTCGGCGGCGAGCGGCACCGGCTGGGCGACCGGCCACAAGACCGTCAACGGCCGGATATCCAAGACGCCCGGCACCGACAAGCCGATGACGACGATCCTGGAGCTCGCGCAGCGGAACGGGCTCGCCACCGGCAGCGTCACCACCGCGGAGCTCACCGACGCCACCCCGGCCGTCCTCGCCTCGCACGCCACCGACCGCAGCTGCCAGGGCCCGGCCGACATGAAGGAGTGCCAGAACGACCGGATCGCCAAGGGCGGTCCCGGCTCGATCGCCGAGCAGAGCGTCAACCACAAGGTCGACGTCCTCCTCGGCGGTGGCAAGCAGCGCTTCGACCAGAAGATCACCGAGGGCCGCTACAAGGGGCTGACCGTCACGGAGCAGGCCCGGAAGCTCGGCTACCAGGTGGTCACCGACTCCAAGGCGCTCGGCAAGGCGCGGTCCGGCAAGCCCGTGCTCGGCCTGTTCGCCCCGGGCAACGTCCCGGTCGAGTGGACCGGCAAGACCGCCGCCCAGGGCGGCACCGCGCCGCAGCGCTGCGTGACGAACAACCCGGAGCGCACCGCCGGCACGCCCACCCTGGAGGAGCAGACCAAGAAGGCGCTCCAGCTGCTGGAGCAGCAGCAGCGCGGCAAGAAGGGCTTCTTCCTGCAGGTCGAGGGCGCGTCGATCGACAAGCGCGACCACTCGGCCGACCCGTGCGGCCAGATCGGCGAGACGGCCGCGCTGGACCGCGCGGTGAAGGTCGCCCGCGCCTACGCGGCCGAGCACCCGGACACGCTGGTCGTCACCACCGCCGACCACGGGCACACGAGCCAGATCGTGCCGCTGGAGGCCAACCCGCCCGGCCTGTCGTCGACGCTCGTCACCGACGAGGGCCAGCCGATCAAGGTGAACTACTCGACCAACACCCCGGGCAAGTCCCAGGAGCACACCGGCACCCAGGTCCGCATCGCGGCCCAGGGCCCGCAGGCCGAGCGCGTCCTGGGCGTGACCGACCAGACCCAGCTCTTCACCACCATCCGGACGGCGCTCTCCCTGCGCTGACCCCGGACCCGTGGGGCCCGGCCGGCCGGAGGAACCCGGAGGCCGGGCCCCACGGGCTCTCCTGTGGGTTGTGCCAGTTATCCCGCCGGAACGTTGGTGGAATGCTCATCGCCCCCGCGGCGGGCGCGGTCAACACTGGGGGTTCGGATCATTCGCCCGCAGGAGGAACCACCGATGTCCGGGTCGCGCGTCATCGCCCTCGGTCACTACCAGCCCGCCAAGGTGCTCACCAACGAGGAGCTGGCGGCGATGGTGGACACCAGCGACGAGTGGATCCGCTCCCGCGTGGGCATCCACACGCGTCGGATAGCCGAGCCGGACGAGACCGTGGACGCGATGGCCGCCGAGGCCGCGGCCAAGGCCCTCGCCGCGAGCGGCCTCGACGCCGCCGCCATCGATCTCGTCCTCGTGGCCACCTGCACAGCCGTCGACCGCAGCCCGAACACGGCCGCCCGCGTCGCGGCCCGGCTGGGGCTCGCGTCCCCCGCCGTGATGGACGTCAACGTCGTCTGCTCGGGCTTCACCCACGCCCTGGCCTCCGCCGACCACGCCATCCGCGCCGGCGCGGCGACGAACGCGCTGGTCGTCGGGGTGGAGAAGTTCACGGACGTGGTGGACTGGACGGACCGCTCGACGTGCGTCCTCGTCGGCGACGGCGCGGGCGCCGCGGTGGTCTCCGCCGCGGAGGAGCCGGGCATCGGCCCGGTGGTCTGGGGCTCGGTACCGGACATGGGGCACGCCGTACGGATCGAGGGCACCCCTTCCCGGTTCGCCCAGGAGGGCCAGTCCGTCTACCGGTGGGCCACCACGCAGCTGCCGCCGATCGCACGGTCGGTCTGCGAGCGGGCCGGGGTCGCCCCGGAGGAGCTTGCGGCGGTCGTGCTGCACCAGGCGAACCTGCGGATCATCGAGCCCGTCGCCCGCCGCATCGGCGCCGTCAACGCGGTGATCGCCACCGACGTCACCGAGTCCGGCAACACGTCGGCCGCGAGCATCCCGCTCGCCCTCTCCAAGCTCGTCGAACGCGGCGGCGTCCCGTCCGGCGCCCCGGTGCTCCTCTTCGGCTTCGGCGGCAACCTGTCGTACGCGGGCCAGGTCGTCCGCTGCCCTTGACCGGGGGACGGCTGCGGCCAGGCCGGCGTCCCGGCGGCGCGTGCGCGGAGACCGGCCGGGACGCCTGCCGACGGCGCTCGCGCCCCCGGCCGCGGCAGAACCCGGTCACCGCTCGCGGAGGAGCGCCCCCAGCGTGGCCCCGGTCAGCCGGCGCATCTCGCGGGCGAGATGCGCCTGGTCCGCGTAGCCGCAGGTCACGGCCGCGTCGGCGAAGCGGACGCCGGCCCTGGCCAGCTCCAGCGCCCGGTTCGCCCGCAGGACACGGGCCAGCGTCTTCGGCCCGTACCCGAAGGCGTGCAGGGAGCGCCGGTGCACCTGCCGCTCGCCCAGGCCCAGCCGGGCGGCCAGCACGGACACCGGCTCGCCTTGCCGGGCGGACAGCAGGACGGCGGCCGCCACGGGGTCGTACGCGTCCGCGGCGACCGCTCCGCCCACGACCTCCTCCAGGGCGCGCCCCGGCCGGGGCGCCTCCGCCACCCGCCGGGCGGCGAGCCGGGCCCGGCGGCCGGGCCACAGGTCCTCCAGCGGCACCCGCCGGTCGCGGAGGTCGTGCGCCCGCACCCCGAGCAGGGCCGCCCCGGTGCCGGGGAGGAAGCGCACCCCGGTGTACACGGCTCCCGGCACCGCCTCGACGAGGTGCGCCCGGGTGTCCGGCCCCGCCACGATCAGCCGGCCGTCGACCGCGATCAGGTCCATGCAGCCGTCGGGGACGACCCGCACGGGGTCGGCGGACACGTCCGCCCGGGTCCACACGACCGCCCCGGGCAGCCGGTGCGAGGGCCGCTCCCGATAGGCCGTCGGCCGGGTCGCCGGGTGAGCCGCCGGCTCCCCGTCCGCCCGCGGGTCGGCCACTAGGGAGACTCCCGCAGGTAGAGGGCTCCGCAGGAGTGGCAGATGGGGACCTTGCCGGTGCCCCAGAGGTCGACGGAGCGGACGGCCGCGCCGGAGTCGAGCTCACGGCCGCACATCCCGACCCGGCCGTCGCCCTCACGGACCACGTGCCACGTCTTGACCGCGGGATCGATGTCGTCCGGAGAGCTGCCGTCCGCGTATTCGGCGCGCAACTCGTGTTCCATACGGCCTCCTCCTGGTTCTCCCCGTGCTCCACGATGCGCCGGGCCCCCTGGGGACGCCACCGGCACCGGGAGCCCCCCTCAGAACACCGACCAGCCCGTCAGCGTGGTGAAGTGGTCCAGCGCGGCCACGCCCGCCACCGAGTTCCCGCGCGCGTCCAGCCCCGGGCTCCATACGCAGAGCGTGCAGCGCCCCGGTATGACGGCGATGATTCCGCCGCCCACCCCGCTCTTGCCCGGCAACCCCACCCGGTAGGCGAAGTCGCCGGCGGCGTCGTACGTGCCGCAGGTCAGCATCACGGCGTTGACCTGCTTCGCCTCCCGGCGCGGCAGCAGCCGGGTGCCGTCGGCGCGCAGCCCGTGGCGGGCCAGGAAGCCGCTCGCCAGGGCGAGGTCTCGGCAGCTCATCTCGATGGAGCACTGCCAGAAGTAGTGCTCCAGGACCGTGGGCACGGGGTTGTCGAGGTTGCCGTAGCTGGCCATGAAGTGGGCGAGGGCCGCGTTCCGGTCGCCGTGCTCCGACTCCGACTTCGCCACGGCGGCGTCGAAGGACACATCCGGGTTCCCGCTCTCGGCGCGCAGGAACTCCAGCATCGTGGCGCTGGCGTCGCCCGTCAGCGTCTGCAGCCGGTCGGTGACGACCAGCGCCCCCGCGTTGATGAACGGATTGCGTGGAATGCCGTTCTCGTATTCGAGCTGCACCAGGGAGTTGAAGGCATTTCCGGACGGCTCCGTTCCGACCCGCTCCCAAATCTTGTCCCCGCCCTCGGCCAGGACGAGGGCGAGCCCGAAGGCCTTGGAGATCGACTGCACGGAGAACGGCCGCTCCCAGCCCCCCACCCCGTAGACGCCCCCGGTGACGTCGGCGACCGCCATCCCGAACTGGCCCGTGTCCATCCCCGCCAGGGCCGGGATGTACTGGGCGGCCTGACCGCGGCCCACCAGCGGGCGCGCGAACGCGGCTACCTCTTCGAGGACGGCCTGGTAGTCCACTGGCGTGCGCTTTCTGTCTCCGAACCGGCATACGACGTCCGGCCTGCGGCCGAATCGGCTCGCACGATATCCGAACACCCCGACAGCCTGCGAACTTTTCGGTACAACAGGGCCATTCAGGCGTATACGACAGGACTGACGGCCGGGAAGCACGTGACGTCCGGGCCTCGCCGACAATGGAAGCGTGACCGGCCCGTCCCCCCTCGCCTCTCCCGCGCCCCTGGACCCCGCCGCCCTGCGGCCCAGGCTGCCGTCCCCCGTCGTCGAACTGGCCGACGAGCGCTTCGCCCGCCGCGGCGTACGACTGCTGCTCAAGCGGGACGATCTGATACATCCCCGGCTGCCCGGCAACAAGTGGCGCAAGCTGGAGCCCAACCTGCGGGCCGCCTCGGCCGCCGGCCGGTCCACGCTGTTCACCTTCGGGGGCGCCTACTCCAACCACCTGCGGGCCACCGCCGCCGCGGGCCGCCTCCTCGGCTTCACCACCATCGGCGTCGTCCGCGGCGACGAACTCGCGGACCGGCCGCTGAACTGGTCGCTGGCCCGCTGCGCGGCCGACGGCATGCGCCTCCGCTTCGTCGACCGGGCCACCTACCGGCGCAAGACCGACCCGGAGGTCCTGGCCGCCCTCGGGGCGGACGGCTGCCACGTCGTCCCCGAGGGCGGCAGTAACGCCGCCGCCGTCCACGGCTGCGCGGAGCTCGGCCGCGAGCTGCGCGCCGTCCTCGGCCCGGGGGACGTCGCCGCCGTCGCCTGCGGCACGGGCGGGACGCTCGCCGGGCTGGCCGCCGGGCTCGGCGAGGGGACGCGAGCCCTCGGCTTCCCCGTGCTCAAGGGCGGCTTCCTGGGCGCGGAGGTCGAGCGGCTGCAGACCGCGGCGTTCGGCGGCCGCCGGGGCGACTGGTCGCTGGACGACCGCTTCCACGGCGGCGGTTACGCCCGCACCACGCCCGAGATGGATGCCTTCGCGGACGACTTCGCCGCCCGCCACGGCCTGCCGCCGGAACGGCTGTACGTGGCCAAGGCGCTGTACGGCCTGACGAAACTTGCCGAGGAAGGGGCGTTCGCGCCGGGCACGACGGTCGCCGCCGTCATCACGGGCGGCCCCGACCCCGAGCCGGATCCGGCGTAGGAGGCGGCCCGCGCGCGACCCGCCCGGCTCCCTCTCCTTCCCGGTGGCTCCGAGGCGCCGACCGTTCATTCCGCCGCCTCCTCCCGGTACGCCGCGGCCTCCTCCAGGTCCAGCCGCCGCAGCAGCGTCCGCAGCATCTCGTCGTCGATGCGCCGCGCGTCGCGCAGGGCCACGAAGACCTCGCGCTCGGCCTCGATGACCTCCCGGGTCAACCGCCGGTAGGTGTCGTCCGCCGACTCCCCGGTGGTCTCGTGCACGGCGCCCAGCCGCTCCCACACCGCGTTGCGGCGGCGCTCCAGCACGGCGCGCAACCGGTCGGCGAGCGGGTGGGGCAGGGCGTTGCGGTCGTCGGCGAGGAGTTCGTCGAGCCGGCGCTCCGCGGCGGTGGAGGCCTCGCTCTGCGCCTGCGCCTCGGCGAGGGTGGCGGACCGGGCGTCGCGGCCCGGCAGCCGGAGCAGGCGGATGAGCGGGGGCAGGGTGAGCCCCTGTACGACGAGGGTTCCGATCACGGTGGTGAAGGTGAGGAACAGCACCAGGTTGCGTGCCGGGAAGGCACTTCCGTCGTGAGTGGAGACGGGGATGGAGAAGGCGATCGCCAGCGAGACGACCCCGCGCATCCCCGCCCAGCCCACGACGAAGGCGCCGCGGGCGGTGGTCTCCCGCTCCCGTTCGCGGATCCGCGCGGACAGCAGCCGCGGCAGGAACGTGGCCGGATAGACCCAGAGGAAGCGGGCGACCACCACGGCGAGGAAGACGACGGCGGCGTACCAGGCGGCCTCCCCCATTCCGTATTCGCCCAGCCCGCCCACCACGACGCGAAGTTGAAGACCGATCAGGGCGAAGACGGCGGACTCCAGGACGAAGGCGACCATCTTCCACACGGCCGCCTCCTGAAGCCGGGTGGCGAAGTCCACCTGCCAGGAGCGGTGTCCGAGATAGAGGCCGACCACCACGACGGCGAGCACGCCGGACGCCCCGACCTGTTCCGCGGCGGTGTAGGCGGCGAAGGGGATGAGGAGGGAAAGGGTGTTCTGCAGCAGCGGGTCGCGCAGCCGTTTGCGCAGCCAGTGCAGCGGCACCATGAGGACGAGACCGACCCCGACGCCGCCCAGCGCCGCCACCGCGAACTCCCGGACGCCGCCCGCCCAGGTGGCGCCCTCGCCGACCGCGGCGGCGAGGGCCACCTTGTACGCGGTGATGGCGGTGGCGTCGTTCACCAGGGACTCGCCTTGGAGGATCGTGGTGATGCGCGACGGCAGGCCCAGCCGGCGGGCGATGGCGGTCGCGGCGACCGCGTCGGGCGGGGCCACGACGGCGCCGAGGACGAGCGCCGCCGTCAACGGCAGGCCGGGCACCACCAGAAAGGCGGTACAGCCGACGGCGAGCGCGGCGAAGAGCACATAACCGACCGAGAGCAGGGCCACGGGGCGGGCGTTGGCGCGCAGGTCGAGATACGAGCTGTCGAGCGCGGCGGTGTGCAGCAGCGGCGGCAGTACCAGGGGCAGCACGATGTCCGGATCGAGGGTGTAGTCCGGCACGCCCGGCAGGTACGACGCGGCGAGCCCCGCCGCGACCAGGAGCAGCGGCGCGGACACGGGGGTGCGGCGGGCGGCGCCCGCGACGGCGGCACTCCCGGCCACCAGCACCAGCAGTGGCATCACGTCCATCGTTTCCCGCCCATGTCCATCCCGTCCTCACCTTCTAACCTGGCCATCATGATCGAGTGCCCGCACCGCGCCGAGCTGCCGCGCCCCGAGCCTGCCCCGCTAAGCGAGACCTGCCCCGAGTGCGCCGCGGCCGGCAGCCATCCCGTCCAGCTCCGGTTGTGCCTGACGTGCGGGCACGTCGGGTGCTGCGACTCGTCGCCGCACCGGCACGCCACCACGCACTACGAGCAGACCGGCCACGCGGTGATGCGCAGCTTCGAGCCGGGCGAGTCCTGGCGCTGGTGCTATGTCGACCAGCGCCTGCTGCCTTGATGCTCCCCGGCGTCCGCTCGAACGTCCCCCTGATCCGACCCCGACGCATCCCTGAGATTCCGACCCTGAGCCGGGTCGGTGCCCGGGGCGCTGTCGGTGCCGCCCGCTAGCATGCACGCATGATCCGATCCGCGACGCCCGCCGACGTTCCCGTCCTGCACGCGATGATTCGTGAACTCGCGGCGTACGAAAGGGCGCTGGGCTCCGCGCGGGCGACCGAGGAGCAGCTGCGCGAGGCGCTCTTCGGCGCGCACCCCGCGGTCTTCGCCCTGATAGCGGAGAGTGACGGCCTCGGAGCGGGGGTTACGGAGGGCAGCACGGCCTCGGCGGGCGAACCGGTGGGTTTCGCGCTGTGGTTCCGCAACTTCTCCACCTGGACGGGCACGCACGGTGTTTATCTGGAGGACCTCTACGTGCGGCCCGCCGCGCGCGGCGGCGGGTACGGCCGGGCGCTGCTCGCCGAGCTGGCCCGAATCTGCGTGGAGCGCGGCTACCAACGTTTCGAATGGTCAGTACTGGACTGGAACGAACCGTCGATCCGCTTCTACGCGTCACTCGGCGCGGAGCCCATGGACGAATGGACGGTGCACCGGATATCGGGTGAACCGCTCCACGCCCTTGCGGCACTCGCGCAGAGTGACGAAAATCCCAACAGGGCGACCTCTCTTTCGATTTGAGACCGCAAGCCCCTAGCCACTTTCCGTGCTCATGGGCTTACCATGAGTGACAGTCGTGGGCCTGCGGCGCGGACCTCCAGATCGCGATAGCGTCGCAGCCGGAAATGTGCCGCGGCGGCCTTGTGCCATCCTCTCCCGGAGGGTGCACGGCCGACGCCCGTCAAAGCTCAAGAAGCTTGTGTCACCTTGGAGGTGAGGGTGTCCCCCATCGCAGGCGAGTCCGGGGCGACCCAGGACTTCGTGGAAGTCCGGCTGCCCGCTGCGGGTGCCTACTTGTCGGTGCTGCGGACGGCGACAGCCGGTCTCGCGGCCCGACTGGACTTCACCCTCGACGAAATCGAGGATCTCCGCATCGCCGTCGACGAGGCGTGCGCGATCCTCCTGCAACAGGCCGTGCCCGGCTCCGTACTGAGCTGCGTCTTCCGCCTCGTCGGCGACGCGCTCCGGGTGACGGTCTCGGCACCCACCACGGACGGCCGCGCGCCCGAGCGCGACACCTTCGCCTGGACGGTACTCTCCGCCCTGGCCGGCGAGGTGGACTCCACCGTCGCGGACGACCGCACGGTCAGCATCAGCCTGCACAAGAAGCGCGGCGCCGGCCCCGGGCAGCCGTGACGGAAGAGGGGGCTCCGTGAGTACTGCATCGTCGCGGGAAGTACGCACCCCGGCCATCCCGCATCAGTCCGCCCGGCACCATCCGGGGAACGCGGCGGCTCTGGAGCCGGACGAGGCGAGTGACCGACCGGAGCGGGCGGACCACATGGATCAGCAGGACCAGCAGCGGCAGCCGCACTCCCAGCCGCAGGATCGCAGTGGAGCGCGCGCCCTGTTCACCCGGTTGCGTTCGCTGCCCGACGGCTCCCCGGAGCGGGCGGAGCTGCGCAACCACCTGGTGCGGATGCACCTGCCGCTGGTCGAGCACCTGGCGCGGCGGTTCCGCAACCGCGGCGAACCGCTCGACGACCTGACCCAGGTCGCCACCATCGGCCTGATCAAGTCCGTGGACCGCTTCGACCCGGACCGGGGCGTGGAGTTCTCCACCTACGCCACCCCCACGGTCGTCGGCGAGATCAAGCGGCACTTCCGGGACAAGGGATGGGCGGTCCGCGTGCCGCGCCGGCTCCAGGAGCTGCGGCTGTCGCTGACCACCGCCACCGCGGAGCTCTCCCAGCGGCACGGCCGCGCGCCCACGGTCCACGAGCTGGCCGAGCAGCTCGGCATCTCGGAGGAGGAGGTGCTGGAGGGCCTGGAGTCGGCCAACGCGTACAGCACGCTCTCCCTCGACGTGCCGGACACGGACGACGAGTCGCCCGCCGTCGCCGACACCCTCGGCGCGGAGGACGAGGCCCTGGAGGGCGTCGAGTACCGCGAGTCCCTCAAGCCCCTGCTGGAGGACCTGCCCCCACGCGAGAAGAAGATCCTTCTGCTGCGGTTCTTCGGCAACATGACACAGTCGCAGATCGCTCAGGAGGTCGGCATCTCCCAGATGCACGTCTCCCGGCTGCTCGCCCGCACCCTCGCGCAGCTCCGCGAGCGCCTGCTCGTCGAGGAGTAGCCGCCCACCCGGCGGACGCCGGGGACATCAGGCGCCGGACGAGGAGACCGGACGCCACGGAGGAGGGCCCGGCCCGTCCCCGGTGCGGCACGACCCTCCCGCGCCGGACGCGCCGGCGCCCCGGACCGGTGTGCGGGCCGCCGCGCGCCCGCTCAGGACTCCCGGGGACCGATGCCCAGCGCCTCGGTCGCCGTCGGGTTCACCAGCAGCCCCAGCGTGACCACGGCCACGACCGCCAGCAGCACACCCGCCGCGATCAACCCGCCGCCTCCGTTGTACAGCGACCAGGCGACGGGGAACGCCACGAGCTGGGTGATGAGCGCGGGCCCCCGGCTCCAGCGCCGGCGCAGCAGCAGGCCGCGGGCCGCCGCCAGCGGCAGCAGGGCCAGCGCGACCATGGTCGCCCCGCCCGTCACCGCCTGCCGCGGGCTGTCCGGCTTCCCGAGCAACCCCATGACCAGGATGTACAGCCCCCCGACCAGCAGGGCCAGCCCCTCCAGGCCGGCCAGCGCGGCGGCGGCCGTCAACCGGGCGGGCCGCGGACCGGCCGGCTCCGGGACGTCGGGTGCCTTGCTCCCGCCGCCCTCGGGGGCGGTGCTCTTACGGGCGGACTTCGACGCGGACTGCTTGCTGCTCACCCCAGCAGGGTAGCCCCGCCCCGTCCCGGCCGGTCGCGTCCGGGCGATCCGGCGACGCGGGCGGCCGGGACGGCGAGACCTGAGGTGGGTCGTGTACCGACAGGTAGGTAGGCTGGCGCGCATGCGTGCGCTTCTCGTGGTCAACCCTTCGGCCACCACCACCAGTGCCCGTACGCGCGATGTCCTGGTGCACGCGCTCGCCAGCGACCTCAAGCTCGAGGTCGCCACCACCGAGTACCGGGGGCACGCGCGGGACCTGGCGCGGGCCGCCGCGGAGAGCGGGAACACCGAGCTGGTGGTCGCGCTGGGCGGGGACGGTACGGTCAACGAGGTCGTCAACGGTCTGCTCCACCACGGCCCCGATCCCGAGCGCCTGCCGCGCCTGGCGGTGGTGCCGGGCGGCTCGACCAACGTGTTCGCCCGCGCGCTGGGGCTGCCGAACGACGCCGTCGAGGCGGCGGGCGCCCTGCTGGAGGCGCTGCGCGACGGCGACGAGCGGATCATCGGCCTGGGCCACGCGACCGGGACCCCGGGCAGCGAGGACGAGGGAGTGCCGGGGCGCTGGTTCACCTTCTGCGCCGGACTCGGCTTCGACGCCGGCGTGGTCGGCCGGGTGGAGCAACAGCGCGAGCGCGGCAAACGTTCGACGCACTCCCTGTACGTGCGACAGTTCATGCGTCAGTTCGCGGGCGAGACCAACCGCCGGCACGGCACGATCACCCTCGAACGGCCTGGCGAGGAGCCACTCGCGAATCTCGTCATGTCGATAATCTGCAACACGTCGCCGTGGACGTACTTCGGCAACCGGCCGATCTACGCGCTGCCCCGCGCGTCCTTCGACACCGGCCTTGACGTGCTGGGACTCACCAAGCTCTCGACCGTCACGGCCGGCCGTCACATCACCCGGCTGCTGACGTCGACTCCCGAGCGCGGACCCGAGGGCAGACACGCTGTGTCACTCCATGACCAGAGTTCCTTCACCTTGCATTCGCAGGCCCCACTCCCGTTTCAGATGGACGGTGACCACCTCGGGCTGCGTACGAGCGTGACGTTCACAGGCGTTCGCCGTGCACTGCGTGTGATTGTGTGAGTGTGAGGGCCTAAAGTCCTTCCACTCGAACGTTTAGGCTGGGTTCCACCCCCTGGAAGTACGGCTGTGACCTAGCTGACACCGAGGAATCAAAAAAAACTTTCCAGAAGGGGTTGTGTCCGCCGCCGAGGTTTGCGAGTCTCTTCATGGCGAACGGGACAGCCGCTCATCTCGGCCTTCCCGGATTGCCCGAACCCCCTCTCTCTTTCCTGGACCGCAGCCAGTCTCGACTGGGTAACGGCCCTTCCCGTGCGGGGGGATTCGTGAAAGCGTTCACATTCACAAGCCACGTAGCCGCAATAACGAGGAGATGGAGCAGCCATGGACTGGCGTCACAACGCCGTTTGCCGCGAGGAAGACCCCGAGCTGTTCTTCCCCATCGGCAACACCGGTCCTGCGCTGCTGCAGATCGAGGAAGCCAAGGCCGTCTGCCGCCGCTGCCCCGTGATGGAGCAGTGCCTGCAGTGGGCGCTCGAGTCCGGCCAGGACTCCGGCGTCTGGGGTGGCCTCAGCGAGGACGAGCGCCGCGCGATGAAGCGCCGCGCCGCCCGTAACCGGGCTCGCAACGCGACCGCCTGACGACGCCCCCTCGGCCCCCGAGCCGCAGCGCGCAGTGCCCCTGACGTATCGGGGGCGCCCACCAGCACCGCACAGTGAAGCTTTGAGCCCCGGACCGGTCACGGTCCGGGGCTCAGTGCTGTGCCGGGGCCGCCGCCGGCCCGGAGCCGCGTCACCGGGCCGGCTGCGCCGGTTCGATCAGGGCTTTTCCGGCCGGACGGGGAGGTCAAGCACGACGCGGGTGCCCCGCTCGGAGGCAGGCACCATGTCGAACCTGCCGCCGAGCTCACCCTCGACCAGGGTGCGGACGATCTGGAGGCCGAGGTTGCCGGCCTGGTGCGGGTCGAAGCCCTCGGGCAGCCCCCGCCCGTCGTCCTGGACCGAGATCAGCAGCCGCGCGTCGGCCCGCGTCCCCCCGCGTACCGCCGTCACCTCGACCGTCCCCTGCTCCCCCGGGCCGAACCCGTGCTCCAGGGCGTTCTGCAGCAGTTCGGTCAGCACCATGGAGAGCGGAGTCGCGACCTCCGCGTCGAGCACTCCGAACCGTCCGGTCCTGCGGGTGTGGACGCGGCCGGGCGAGATCTCGGCGACCATGGCGAGCACCCGGTCCGCGATCTCGTCGAACTCGACCCGTTCGTCGAGGTTCTGCGAGAGCGTCTCGTGGACGATCGCGATCGACCCGACCCGGCGTACGGCCTCCTCCAGCGCCTCGCGCCCCTCCGCCGAGACGATGCGGCGGGCCTGGAGGCGCAGCAGGGCGGCGACGGTCTGGAGGTTGTTCTTCACCCGGTGGTGGATCTCCCGGATGGTGGCGTCCTTGGTGATCAACTCGCGCTCGCGGCGTCGCAGTTCGGTGACGTCCCGGAGGAGGACGAGCGAACCGATGTGCGTGCCCTTGGGCTTGAGGGGGATGACCCGTAGCTGGATGACGCCGCCGTTGGCCTCGACCTCGAACTCGCGCGGCGCCCATCCGCTGGCGAGCTTCGCCAGCCCCTCGTCCACCGGGCCGCGCGAGGGCGCCAACTGAGCGGTGGTCTCACCCAGATGATGCCCGACGAGGTCGGCGGCGAGGCCGAGGCGGTGGTAGGCGGAGAGCGCGTTGGGGCTGGCGTACTGGACGACCCCGTCCGCATCCAGCCGGACCAGGCCGTCACCGGCGCGCGGCGAAGCGTCCATGTCGACTTGTTGCCCCGGAAAGGGGAACGTTCCGGCGGCGATCATCTGGGCGAGGTCGGAGGCGCTCTGCAGGTAGGTGAGCTCCAGCCGGCTCGGCGTCCGGACGGTGAGGAGGTTGGTGTTCCGGGCGATGACGCCGAGCACGCGCCCCTCGCGGCGGACCGGGATGGACTCCACCCGGACCGGCACCTCCTCGCGCCACTCCGGATCGCCCTCGCGCACGATCCGGCCCTCGTCGAGCGCCGCGTCGAGCATGGGCCGGCGCCCCCGCGGGACGAGGTGGCCGACCATGTCGTCCTGGTACGAGGTGGGGCCGGTGTTGGGGCGCATCTGGGCGACCGAGACGTACCGGGTGCCGTCGAGCGTGGGGATCCACAGGACGAGGTCGGCGAAGGAGAGGTCGGAGAGCAGCTGCCACTCCGAGACCAGCAGGTGGAGCCATTCGAGGTCGGAGCCGTCGAGGGCGGTGTGCTGGCGTACGAGATCGTTCATGGAGGGCACGGCTGTGAGCCTAATTCCTTTTCGGGACCGGTGGAGAGGGCCGGTCCCCGCGCGGCGCGGCACCGCCGATTCGCCGCCGGGACACGCGGAGTTCCGGCGCGCAAGCATGGACAGGGCGAATGGTCTAGTCCACAATGAACGAGTAAAGCTCCGCTCTCCCCGCACAGGAGGGCGGCACGAGGCCCGGCGCTCTCTGCCCTGACCGCGCCACGGCCTCCAGTCGGCCGCTCCGGACGCGGGGCCCGCACACCCCGCGGTGTCCGGACCGGCCGATATCAGCTCCGGGCTGCGGTGCCGGCGGGGTCGAGGGTCCCCGTCAGGCGCCGCGGCCCGTGGCGCAGCCGCCTCCCCTCTCTTCGCCTCCCGCCCGTCAGGCGTCACGTTCCGTCCGTCAGGCGTCGGCCGGGGCGGCTTCCGGCCAGGACCGGAGGGCCAACTCCGCCACCGCTTCGAGCTCTTCGCGGCTCGCGCCGTCGCGCGCCTGCTGCGACATGCCCTGGATGACGACGGCCGCGAAGCGGGCGAGGGCTCGCGGGTCGGCGTCGTGGGGCAGCTCCCCGGCGGCCTTGCCGGCCGCGATGACCCGCTCCATGGCGCTTACGTTCGCCTCCCGCTGCTCGCGCAGGGCAGCCACCACGTCCGCCGACGCCTCCGTCGCGTTGGTGGCGGCCGTGATGACCAGGCAGCCGGGCGGGCGGCCGGGGGCCGTGTACTCGGCGGCGGCCTCGCGGAGCATCCGCGCGATGCCCCGGCGCGCGGTGGGCTCCTCTTCCAGGGCGCGACCGAGGAAGGCGCCGTACGTGTGGCCGTACTCCTCGACGGCGGCGCTGAACAGGGCCTTCTTGTCACCGAAGGCGGCGTAGAGGCTGGGTGCGCCGATGCCCATGCTGCGCGTGAGGTCCGCGATGGAGGTGGCCTCGTAGCCGTGCTCCCAGAAGGCCATGACCGCCTTCTCCAGGGCCGTGGCCCGGTCGAAGGACCGGGGTCGTCCTCGCTGTTTCGTCGACATGCCGCAATTTTATAGCGCTCGCTCAAGAATCTCTGCTACCTTCTTTCTGTAACGATCCCTAGGGAAAGAGGGGGGCGGCTTCCATGAGCACGCTCAAGGGCAAGACGGCACTGGTGACGGGCGGCAGCCGGGGTATCGGCAGGGCGATCTCGGAGCGGCTGGCGCGGGACGGCGCCCGGGTGGCCGTGCACTACGGGCGGGACGAGCGGGCGGCCGCGGAGACGGTCGCGGCCATCACGGCCGCGGGCGGCTCCGCCTTCGCGGTCCGGGCACGGCTCGGGGTGCCGGGAGACGCGGAGGCGCTGTGGGCGGCCTACGACGAACAGGCGGACGGGGTCGACATCCTGGTCAACAACGCCGGGACCGACGGAGTGCGCAAGCCGATCGGAGCGACGACAGAGGAAGAGTTCGACGGCGTCTTCGCCCTCAACACCAAGGCCCCCTTCTTCGTCGCCAAGCTCGGGCTGGAGCGGATGCGGGACGGCGGCCGGATCGTGAACATCTCGACCGGGCTGTCCCGCCGGGCGATGATGACGGACCTCATCGCGTACGCGATGACCAAGGGCGCCCTCGACGTCTTCACCATGACGCTGGCCAAGGAGGTCGGCCCGCGCGGCATCACGGTCAACGCGGTGGCCCCCGGCGTGGTCGACACGGACTTGAACGCCGGCTGGCTGCGGGGCGAGCGGAACAAGGGGGCCTGGGAGGCGATGGCCGAGATGTCGCCCCTGCGGCGGGTCGGGGAGCCGCGGGACATAGCCGACGTCGTGGGCTTCCTGGCCTCGCCCGAAGGACGGTGGGTGACAGGGCAGTGGATCGACGCGACGGGCGGCGCCCTGCTGTAGGGCGCGGGCAACGGCTTCCACGGGGGCGGCTCTGTTAGATTGGTCTATACCACCCCAATCCCAAGATCGGCAGGCCCAGCGTGGAAGTTGTCATCGTCCCGGACGCCAAGGCAGGCGGCGCTCTCATCGCGGAGGCCATCGCCGTCCTGCTGAGCCGCAAGCCCGACGCTCTGCTCGGCGTTGCCACCGGCTCGACGCCGCTGCCCGTCTACGACGCCCTCGCGGACATGGTCCGCTCCGGTTCCCTGGATCCCTCGCGCGCCCGCATCTGCCAGCTGGACGAGTACGTCGGCCTGCCCGCCGACCACCCGGAGTCGTACCGGTCGACGGTGCTGCGCCAGGTGGTGGAGCCGCTCGGGCTGACCGAGGCCTCGTTCATGGGCCCGGACGGCACCGCCGAGGACGTCCAGGGAGCGTGCGACGCGTACGACCGCGCGCTGACCGAGGCGGGCGGTGTGGACCTCCAGTTGCTCGGCATCGGTACCGACGGGCACATCGGGTTCAACGAGCCGTGCTCGTCCCTCGCCTCCCGTACCCGGATCAAGACCCTGACCGAGCAGACCCGGCAGGACAACGCCCGGTTCTTCGACAGCATCGAGGAGGTCCCCCACCACGTCATCACCCAGGGCATCGGCACCATCCTGGAGGCCCGGCACCTGGTGCTGCTGGCCACCGGGGCGGGCAAGGCGGAGGCGGTGGCGCGGTCCGTCGAGGGCCCGGTCTCCGCGCTGGTGCCGGCGTCCGCGCTGCAGCTGCACCCGCACGCGACCGTGGTCGTCGACGAGGCGGCGGCCTCGCAGCTCCGGCTCGCCGACTACTTCCGCGCGACGTACGCGGCGAAGCCGAGCTGGCAGGGGCTGTAGGACCGCCCGGCACGCCGCCGGCCCTCTCACCCTGGTCAGCCCGGGCGAGAGGGCCGGATGAGGCAGCCTCGTGAAGCGGTGGGTCTCAGCCGGTGGTCCGGCCCGCGACGGCCTCGGCGGCGGCGGTGCCGCACACGCGGGCCGCGCCGTGGGTGGCGATGTGCAGGGCACCGGTCGGCGGCGCCTTGGGCAGGCCCATCTCGACCACGACGGTGTCGGGCCGGGCGGTGACCAGGGCGGCCAGGGCGGCGGCCATCCACGGGTGGCGGTGGACGTCCCGTACCACCGCTACGACCGGGCGTCCGCCGGCGTCCCGCAGCACGGCGTCGATGCCGGCGGTGTCCGGGCCGTAGTCGCCGGTCGTGGTACCCGGGAGCAGGCGGGTCAGGTCGGCGGCGATGCCCCACGGCGTCTCGTCGCCCACGGCGAAGTTCGCCGCCGGGGTGTACGCGGCGACGTGGACCGGGCCGTCGAGCGGCGGGCGGTGGTCGGCGGTCGCGGTGACGCGCAGGGCCCGGCGGGCGGCGACGAGCCCGATGTCGGGCCGGGGCCCGTCGCCGGACCCGGGCCCGTCGCCGGAGGCAGGCCCGATGTCGGGGGTGGGCGCGCTCCCCTCCCGCGCGCCCTCCCCCGCCTTCGACGCCCAGTGGGCGAGTGCGCGGACGCGGGTCGCCGCGTCGGAGAGCCGCTCCTCGGGGAGCTCTCCCGAGCGGACGGCGTGCACGATCGCGTCGCGCAGCCGCAGGACGGTGCCCTCGTCGGAGTGGCCGCCGCCGACGCAGATGGCGTCGCAACCGGCCGCCAGGGCCATGACGCCGCCGCGTTCGAGGCCCCAGGCGGCGGAGATGGCCCGCATCTCGATGCCGTCGGTGACGATCAGGCCGTCGAAGCCGAGGCCGCCCCGCTCGACGGGCGCCCGGAGCAGGCCGTGCAGGACGTCGGGGCTGAGCGTGGCCGGCAGCCGCGGGTCGAGGGCGGGCAGCAGGATGTGCGCGCTCATCACGGCCTTGGAGCCGGCCGCCACGGCCGCGTGGAAGGGCGGCAGGTCGCGGGCGCGGAGCGTCGGCAGGTCGACGCCCACCCGGGGCATGTCGTCGTGGGAGTCGACGGAGGTGTCGCCGTGGCCGGGGAAGTGCTTGGTGCAGGCGGCCACGCCCGCCGCCTGGAGGCCCTCGACGTAGGCGGCGGTGTGCCGGGCGACGAGTTCCGGGTCGGCACCGAAGGACCGTACACCGATGACGGGGTTGTCGGGATCGGAGTTGACGTCGGCGGAGGGCGCCCAGTTGAGGTTGATCCCGCACTCGGCGAGCCGGCGGCCCAACTCGTGGGCGACGGCCCGGGTCAGCCCGGGATCGTCGACCGCGCCGAGCGCGAGGTTGCCGGGGAAGGAGGAGCCGGTACGGACCTCCAGGCGGGTGACGTCCCCGCCCTCCTCGTCGATCGCGACGAGCACGTCGTCCCGCTCGGCGCGCAGCCGGGCGGTGAGGGCGGCGAGTTGGTCCGGCGTGGCCACGTTGCGGCCGAACAGGCCGACGGCGGCGAGTCCTTCGCCGAGCCGCCGCAGCAGCCAGTCGGGCGGGGTGGTCCCGGTGAAGCCGGGCTGGAGAACGGTGAGCGCGTCACGGGTCAGCGTGTCCATGAGTGCAGTGCTAGCCCTTCACCGCGCCGGAGGTCAGTCCTCCGACGGCCTTGCGCTGGAGGAAGACGAACAGGATGAGGATGGGGACGGCGAAGAGGGAGGAGGCGGCCATGGTGGCGCCCCAGTCGTCGCCGAAAGTGGTCCGGAAACCGGTGAGCCAGAGCGGCAGCGTCTGCGCGGAGGGGTCCTTGCTCAGGATGAGCACGTAGGGGAACTCGTTCCACACGGTGATGAAGCCGAAGAGGGAGGTGGCCATCAGGCCGGGTGCCAGCAGCGGGAAGATCACCTTGCGGAAGGCCTGGCCCCGGGTGCAGCCGTCGACCATGGCCGACTCCTCCAGTTCCTTCGGCACGGCGGCGACGTAGCCGCGGAGCGTCAGGACGGTGAAGGGCAGCACCATCAGGGTGTAGATGGCGATGAGCGGCGCCAGGCTGTTCAGCATGTCGGCGTCGCGCACCATCATGTAGTACGCGATGACCATGACCTCCCAGGGCGCCATCTGGGCCATCATCATCACCAGGATGAAGCTCCGGCGGCCCCGGAAGCGCATCCGGGCGATGGCGAAGGAGGCCAGCAGCGCGATCACCAGGGACAGCAGCACCGCGACCGCCGTGGTGATGAAGGAGTTGGCGACGAAGGTCCAGAACCCCTCGGCGTCCACGGCCTTCTCGAAGTGCTCGAGGGTCGGGCTGGTGGGGAACCAGACCGGGTCGTCGCCGACGATGTCCTTGTTGGCCTTGAAGGCCGTGGCGAACATCCAGTAGACGGGGAAGACGAAGCCCAGGAACAGGACGACCGCCGTCGCCCCCGGCCAGATCCGGCCGATCAGGGAGCGCTTCACAGCTCGTCCTCCTCTTGCTTGAGCACCAGGCGCAGGTAGTAGGCGGTCAGGGCGAGCAGGATGAGGATGGTCAGGATCGAGATCGCCGCGCCCATGCCGAAGTGCTGGTTGTTCATGCCCTCGACGAAGGCGTAGACCGGCAGGGTCTCCGTGAGGCGGTCGGGGCCGCCCTCGTTGATGACGAAGACCTGGGTGAACGACTTGAAGATCCAGATGACTTCGAGGAACGTCGTGGCGTAGAAGAAGGGCTTGAGGAAGGGGAAGGTCACCGAGGTGAACCGCTTCCACACGCCGGCGCCGTCCAGCGCGGCGGCCTCGTAGAGCTCCTTGGGAATCGTGGTAGTCGCCGCGTAGAGGTTGATCGCGACGAACGGCACCGACTGCCACACGAGCAGCACGGTGATCACGAAGAAGGTGGAGAACTGCCCGCTGGTCCAGTTGTACTCGGCCATGGAGTGCCAGCCCAGCTGGTCCAGCACATGGTTGACGACACCGAAGCGCTGGGCGAACAGCCACTGGAAGACCGTGGTGGCGGCGACCACGGGCATGGCCCAGGCCAGTACGAGGCCGAGCAGGAGCAGCAGCCGCGTCCGCTTGCCGAGCCGTGCGAGCAGCAGCCCGATCAGGCAGCCGACGACCATGACGAGCGCGACGTTGACCGCGGTGAAGACGACCGAGCGGAGGGTGACCCGCCAGAACTCCTCGTGCCCCAGCGTGTCCGTGTAGTTGTCGAACCCGATCCACTCGGTGGTGCGCCGGATGAGCTGCCGCCGGTTGAGGTTCTGGAACGACAGCAGGCCGTTCTGCACCATGATCCAGCCGAGCAGCAGCACCGTGAAGACGGCCGCGGGCAGGATCAGCAGGTACGGGACCGCCCTGCCCGTCCGCTGGGACACCCCGGACGCCGGTGGTGCGCCACCCTTGCCGGTCCGGGAGGCGGGCCGGGCCGCCGCCTCTTCGGTCTGCGCTGACATCGTCGTCCGCCTTCTCCCCTGTACAACGGTGGTGCGTGGTGCCGGGCGGGCGGGGCGCCGGCCGGTGTCCGGCCCGCGCCCCGCCCGCCCGCGCGGGTCACTGCTTCTGGCTGAGGCGCTTGTTCATCTCGCCCTCGACCTGCTTGGCCGCGTCCTCGGGCGACTTGCCGTTGAGCACGGCCGTCATGTACGCCTTGATCGGGTTGGGGGCGTTCTCGACCGCCGCCCACTCGGCGATCAGCGGGGTGGTGCCGCCGCCCTTGGCCGCCGGGGCCGCGGCCTCGCCGGCCCCGTGGCCCTTGACCTGCGCGAGCAGCGACTCCTTGTTCGGGATCGAGCCGACCTCCTTGACGAGGGCGCCCTCGTTCTTGTCGGACAGCGCGATCTTCAGGAACTCCTCGGCGAGTTCCTTGTTCTTGCTCCGCTCGGCGATCGCGAGGTTGGAGCCGCCGAGGAAGACGCCCTCGGGCTTGTCGGCGGTCTCACCGGGGATGGTGAAAAAGCCGATGTCCTTCTTGATCTCCGGGTTGGCCTTGATCGCGGTGTCGGCTTCCCAGCCCATGCCGATGAAGGCGCCGGTCTTGCCCTTGGCGAAGACGTCGGCCTGCTGCGGGGTGGCCTCGTCCTTGTCCTTCGGCGCCTTGCTGAACGCCTGGTACTGCTTGTAGACCTCCATGGCCTTGCCGACCTTGGGGTCGGCGAGGTTGGAGACGTACTTGTTCCCGTCCTTCTTCACCAGGTCGGCACCGGCGCCGATGGTGAGGCCGTCGAAGAAGTACCAGTTCTGGCCGGGCAGGTAGAGGGGCTCGGCGTCGCCCTTCTTCTGGATGGCCTCGAACGCCTTGAAGAGGTCGGCGCGGGTCTTGGGGATGTCCTTGATCCCGGCGTCGGCCCAGACCTTCTTGTTGTAGATGACGACGCGGTTGGCGGCCCACCAGGGTGCCGCGTACTGCGTCCCCTCGAACACGGACGGCTTGTTGAGGGAGTCCGTCCAGTCCTTGCCGATCTCCTTCTTCAGGTCCTCGAGGTCGGCGAGGCCACCGGTCGCGGCGTAGGAGGGGGTCTGGGTGTTGCCGATCTCGAAGACGTCGGGCGGCGTGGACTCGGAGAGCGCGGTGGTGAGCTTCTGCTGAATGTTGTCCCACTTCTGGATCTGGACATCCAGCTTGGCGCCGGTCTTCTGCTCGAACTCGGACTTCACGGTCTCGGTCCACTTGGGCGGGTTCGAGCCGTCCATGAACCAGACGGTGAGGGTCTTGCCCTTGGAGTCCCCGGAACCGGAATCCTTGTCGCCGCTGTCGGACCCACAAGCAGCCACACTCACCAACAAGGCCGCGACACCCGTCGCCGCTATGAGCCCACGCTTCACAGCACTCTCCTCAGGACCGAAAAGTGGTCTTTAATGGTTTAGACCAGTGCCCGCAGCTTGGCCTAGACCTTTTGGGGTGTCAAGGGTGTATAAGAGTCGCTGTCGGCTCCGTTACCGGACCGACACCTGAGGGGCGACCTGGGCGTCTCCGGTCCCCTCGGGCACTGCCCGTGCCACCATGTGACCGCGATAGACGGAGGAGCCGGTGACGGCAGCAGGATCGGAGTCGGGAAGGCACGCCATGGCGACCGAGGGCGGGACAGCGGAGAACGGCAGCACCGCCGGCGGTGTGCGGACGGCTCGCGTCCCCAAGTACTACCGGCTCAAACGTCATCTGCTGGAGATGACCGAAACCTTGCCCCCCGGCACGCCGGTGCCACCCGAACGCACCCTGGCCGCGGAGTTCGACACCTCGCGCACCACCGTGCGCCAGGCCCTCCAGGAGCTGGTCGTCGAGGGCCGCCTGGAACGCATCCAGGGCAAGGGCACCTTCGTCGCCAAGCCCAAGGTCTCCCAGGCGCTGCAACTGACCTCCTACACGGAGGACATGAAGGCCCAGGGCCTGGAGCCCACCTCGCAACTCCTCGACGTCGGCTACGTCACGGCGGACGACCGGCTCGCCGGACTGCTCGACATCACCCCCGGCGGCCGGGTGCTGCGCATCGAACGGCTGCGGCTGGCCAGCGGCGAGCCCATGGCCATCGAGACCACCCACCTCTCCGCGAAGCGCTTCCCCGCGCTGCGCCGGAACCTCGTCAAGTACACGTCCCTGTACACGGCGCTGGCCGAGGTCTACGGGGTCCACCTGGCCGAGGCCGAGGAGACCATCGAGACCTCGCTCGCCACCCCGCGCGAGGCCGGGCTGCTCGGCACCGACGTGGGCCTCCCCATGCTGCTGCTGTCCCGCCATTCGCGGGACGCGGACGGCGCGCCGGTGGAGTGGGTGCGTTCGGTCTACCGCGGGGACCGCTACAAGTTCGTCGCCCGATTGCGGCGGCCCGCGACGGAATAGTGCGCGCGCCGCGGAATCGTCCGGCCGTTCCGACCGTCCGGGCACGGCGATTCCGCGGGGAGAACGACCGTGCCGGGCCGGGCGGAACGGCCGGCTCCGGGTCCATTCCTATTGACGGTCATGACGGTGGCTCATAGTGTCACCGGCGCCCGACCGCTGCCTCGCGAGAGGACGATCATGGACGACACCGCGGGCGTGCGGAGCCATGACGGGACCGCACCGCAGGGCGGCCGCGAGAGGCCCGCGCCCGGCCCGTCCCCGGCGCATTCACCACGGAAAGTCCTCGCCCACGGCGATTTGCTACGCCGGTTCGTGGAAGGCCGGGAAATCCGTCCGGTGCATGTACGGCTCGACATCATGGGGCCTTCCGCGCATTCCCGGCCGGAAATCGGAAACGGGCGAGAAAGCGGAAACGGCCCGGAGAGCCCGAACGGAACGGATGCACTCGGACCGGCCTCCGGGAATTCCCCCGCGGAATCGGAAATCCCCCTCCCGACGTCGGAGGCTATCGCCCTGCTGCGCGGATTCGCGGCCTCCGGCGGCCGGGCGGTGACCTTCCGCGGCGTCCGCGAAGCCACCCGCCACCCCGGCTACCCGGCCGTCTGCGACGCGGGCCACGAGGCCGGGCTGCGCCTCGGGCTGGTCACCGACGGCACCCGGCTCGGCCGCCCGGACACGGCCGAGTGCGTGGCCTCCACCCACACCTGGGTACGGGTCGCGCTCCCGGCGGGCACCGAGGCCGCCTTCCGGGCCGCCGCGACCGCGCCCGGCCGGACGACGCTGGCGTCGCTCCTCGACGACGTCGGCGACCTGCGGCAGTCCGCCATCGACCCGGACTTCCGCATCGGCTTCCACTACGTGATCAGCGAACGCGACCCCGGTGACATCCTGGCCGCCGCCCGCGCGGCGCGGGCGGCGGGCGCCCACTACATACGCTTCGACACCGGCCGGCACGGCGGCCCACCGGGCGTCGCGCCGGCCCTGCGCCAGGCCGCCCTGCTCGCGGACGACGCGTTCGAGGTCCGGCTGCCGCGCCCGGCCGCCGCTCCGGAAGGCGCCTCGGACGACGACGGCCGCCGGGCCCGCTTCGACCGCTGCCACTACAGCCGCTTCACCGTCGCCGTCGACGCCGCCGGCCGGCTCTTCCCCTGCCCCCAGGTGAGCCACGACCCCCGATACGACCTCGGCGACGTCGTCGCGGACGGCTGGCCGGACGTCCTGGACGGCGCCGCCCGCGCCGCCTGGGACGCGACGGAGCCGCCGGCCACCGCGGCCTGCGGATCCTGCTTCTACCGGCCGCAGAACGAGCTGCTGGACCTGCTGCTCGGCGGGCGCGTCGCCCTGGACGACGCGCTGGCGGCGTACGCGGACGAGGTGCCCTCCACGCCGCACGCGGACTTCCTCTGACGGCGGCACCGCAGGCACGAAAAAGCCGTCAGCCGTGACTCGTGTCGATCACGCAGAACCGGTTCCCCTCCGGATCGGCGAGGACGACGAAGTCCGGGTCCTCCGGATAACGGTCCCAGTCGACCCGCTCGGCCCCGATCGCCAGCAGCCGCTCCACCTCCGCGGCCTGCTCGGCCGCGTCGGCGGCGTACAGGTCGAGATGGAGGCGCGGATACCTGTCGGGGGCCGTCTCGCTGGGCATCAGGGCCAGTTGCGCGCCGGCGCCCTCGGCGGCCGGCACCAGGACGGTGAAGGTCGCGTCGACCGCGCCGTCACGCGGCTCGTAGCCGAGGGCCCGGGTCCAGAACCGCGCCGCACGCTCCATGTCGTCGACGCCCAGGACCAGCGATCCGATGCTCAGCATCCCGCGATCATGGCAGACGCCACCGACCCGGACAAGGACCCTGCCACACCCCCGCGTTGACCGCCGGCTCAGCCCGCGGCGAGCAGCGCGGGCAGCTTCCGCATGTCGTCGAAGACGACCGTGCCCGGCCCCTCCAGCCGGCCGGCGGGCGTCAGTCCGCCGGCGTAGCCGAAGGAGCGCATCCCCGCCGCGCGGGCGGCCCGGACGCCGTACCGGCTGTCCTCGACCACCGCGCACCGGGCGGGGTCCGCTCCCATGGTCCGGGCGGCGTGCAGGAAGAGGTCCGGGGCGGGCTTTCCGCGCGCCACGTCCTCGGCGCTGAAGACGCGCCCCTCGAAGTGACCGTGGAGGCCGGTGGTCCGCAGGTTCCGCAGGATGGCGGCGCGGTCGCCGTTGGAGGCGAGGCAGAAGGGGACGTCCAGCTCCTCCAGTGCCTCGGCGACGCCCTCCACGGCCGTCAACTCGGCTGCGAACGCGTCCACATACCGCTGCTCGTACGGCTTCCACCAGTCGACGGGCAGCGGCCGGCCGAGGCGTTCCCCGACGGCCGCCCGCATGATCTCCGCCGGGGACCCGACGAACTTCTCTATGATCTCCGCCTCGGTGAACGGGGCCCCCAACTCGGCCAGATACTCCGCCTCCACGCGGACGCAGATCCGCTCGCTGTCCACCAGTACGCCGTCGCAGTCGAAGATGACGAGGTCAAAGGGCTTGTCGCGCATGCCCTTCAGCCTATGCGCGGGCCGCTCCCAGCCTCCCCCGCGCGGCGGAACTTGATGTTGTCATACCGATATCCGGACAGGGGGTGACGACCGGAGGCTCCCTCCCCTAGATTTCGTGCGCATTACGCGAATGATCGCGCCGCAGGGGAACCGCGCCGCGACCGTCGCGCCATGCCGCCGACGCACGGGGACGGAGCCGTCGCATGTCCGAACCACCCGCTTCCGCACCACCCGCCGACGGCCGCCGCAAGCCGGTCGTGACCCTCCCGATGGTGGTCGCGGGCGTCTGCCTCGCCATCCCGTTCGGCGCGATGCTCTGGGTCGACTCCTACGCCCGGCTGAAGCCCGCGTTCATCGGCATACCGTTCTTCTACTGGTACCAGATGCTCTGGGTGATCATCTCCACCGCGCTGACGACCGTCGCGTACGTGCTCGTGCGCCGGCAGGAGCGGGACCGGAAGCGGGGTGGGCGGCCGTGAAGGACGGCGTCAACGGTGTCGCGCTCACCGTCTTCATCATCTTCTTCCTGGCCGTCACGGTCATGGGCTTCTACGCCGCGCGGTGGCGGCGGGCCGAGAATTCCGACAACCTCGACGAATGGGGGCTGGGCGGGCGCTCGTTCGGCACCTGGGTCACCTGGTTCCTGCTCGGCGGCGACCTGTACACGGCGTACACCTTCGTCGCCGTGCCGGCGGCCGTCTACGCGGGCGGCGCGGCCGGGTTCTTCGCCGTGCCGTACACCATCCTCTGCTACCCGCTGGTCTTCACCTTCCTGCCGCGCCTGTGGTCGGTGTCGCACAAGCACGGGTACGTGACCTCGTCCGACTTCGTCCGGGGCCGCTTCGGCTCCCGGGGACTGTCGCTGGCGCTCGCCCTCACCGGCATCCTCGCCACGATGCCGTACATCGCCCTCCAACTCGTCGGCATCCAGGCGGTGCTGGACGTGATGGGGATCGGCGGCGGCTCGAACTGGTTCATGAAGGACCTGCCGCTCCTCATCGCCTTCGGCGTGCTGGCGGCGTACACCTACTCGTCCGGGCTGCGGGCCCCGGCGCTGATCGCGTTCGTCAAGGACGCGCTCATCTACATCGTCATCGCGGTCGCCATCATCTACATCCCGATCAAGCTGGGCGGTTTCGACGACGTCTTCGCCAAGGCGGGCGAGGCGTTCTCCGCCAAGAACCCGGACACGGGCAAGCCGCGCGGCGCCCTGGCGACCGGGCCCGACGCGCAGTGGGCCTACGCGACCCTCGCGCTGGGCTCGGCGATGGCGCTGTTCCTCTACCCGCACTCGGTGACGGCCGTGCTGTCCAGCAAGAGCCGCAACGTCATCCGCCGCAACACCACCATCCTGCCGCTGTACTCGCTGATGCTGGGGCTGCTGGCGATGCTCGGTTTCATGGCGGTGGCGGCCGGGATCAAGGTGAAGAACGGCCAGCTGGCCATCCCGCAGCTCTTCGAGGACATGTTCCCGGACTGGTTCACCGGCGTCGCCTTCGCGGCGATCGGCATCGGGGCCCTGGTCCCGGCGGCCATCATGTCCATCGCCGCCGCCAACCTCTTCACCCGCAACATCTACAAGGACTTCCTGCGGCCGGACGCCTCGCCCGCGCACGAGGCGAAGGTCTCCAAGCTGGCGTCCCTGCTGGTGAAGGTGGGCGCCCTGGTCTTCGTCCTCACCATGGACAAGACGGTCGCCATCAACTTCCAGCTGCTGGGCGGCATCTGGATCCTGCAGACCGTGCCCGCCCTGGTCGGCGGCCTGTTCACGCGCTGGTTCCACCGCTGGGCGCTGCTGGCGGGCTGGGCGGCCGGCATGATCTACGGCACCTGGCGCGCGTACGACACCCCGAGCGCCACGCAGGACCACTTCGGCAACACCAACCTCATCCCCTTCATCGGGGAGAAGGGGTACATCGGGCTCACGGCCTTCGCGGTCAACGTGCTCGTCGCCGTTGTCCTCACCCTCGTCTTCCGGGCCGCCAAGGTGCCGGACGGCGTCGACGCGACGCGCCCCTCCGACTACACGGCGGACGCGGGCGACCCGGGCGTCCGGACGGAACTGCCCCCGGCGACGGCGGGGGCGCCGGGCGGGCACTGACCCGGACCCCGGCTCCGTCACCTTCCAGGCCGGCCGTGCCGCCGCTTCGGCCGCGGCCGGCCGGGCCAGGTGGCCCAGCGCAGCGCCGCCGCCTCTCCGGGCGGCAGCAGGCCCGCACCGACGAGCGCGGCACGGCCGGCCTCCCGGCCGGCGATCCGGTAGCCGAGGTCGCAGGAATCCGCGTCGTGATAGTGGCCGTCGGTGACCAGAACGGCGGCCGCCACCCCGCCGAGCCCCTCCAGCAGTCCCTGCCGCAGCGCCGGAAGGTGTTCCCGCGGCAGCAGTTCCTCCGGCACGGCACTGAGCAGCTCCAGCCCACCACCCGGGCCCGGCGGTTCGACGTCCGCGACGATGTGCGCGTACGGCCCGCAGCCGCCGAGGTTGAGCCGCACACACACCCGGATGCCCGACACGGGCCGCGGGAGGGACGTCACCACGACAGGTCGGATCGAACGCGGGCGAAACGGACCGTGGTCCCGCCCTGCGGCAGTACGACCTCGACCCCGCCTGTGATCGATCTCCCGTTCGACATGAGCGGATCGTACGTGTGTCCGGCGCCGTTGGGCGCTCGGCTCCGCCGGGCCCGCTCCTACGCTTTCGTGAAGCCCGCGCGCCCCGCCCTTCCCCCGCCCGGCGAACGCCCGGCGAACGGCGATCGCTTCCGTGAACGGCGGCTGTGAGCAGGAGCCCGGGAGCGCCCTCCCGATAGCACATTCCGCGACCGCCTCATGACGGGACGACACAACATGTGGGGGCACGCGCGACAGTCGGCACTAGATGTATGCTCGTCCTCGCTGTCGCCGCAGGGGAATCCGGTGGAAATCCGGAACTGTCCCGCAACGGTGTACGTACGGGCCCAATCCGCCCGTTCCGCAGTCCGAGGACCTGCCGGCAGCACGCCATCGCCGGGCCCGCCCGGTACGGCGTCTGAACACGTCCGGGCCTCGCGGGTTGGGCCGGTGGACGCCCGCGCGCACGCCTCGTACGGTCTCCGTACGCCGCCGCCTGCGCGTGCGCGCCCCCCTGCCCTCCCGCGATGGCCCCCAGCCGAGCGAGGGAGAGCCACACGTGACGATCGCGCCCGCGGAACCTGCTTCAGGTCCGGTTTCAGTGCCCGAGGCGGACACGGTTGCGACCGGCGGCCCCGGGACCGCGCTCCTGCGCACCCTGACGGAGCTCACCGCCGATCTGCCCGCCACCGACCCCGGCAAGGTCGCCGCCGCCGCGCTGCGCGGCCGGCACCCCGGGTCGGACGAGGCCGAACTGCGCTCGCTGGCCACCGAGGCCGCGGCCGGGCTGATCTCCGAGGAGCCCGAGTACTCGCGGCTCGCCGCGCGTCTCCTCACGCTCGCCATCGCCGAGGAGGCGGCCGGGCAGGGCGCGGTCTCCTTCTCCGCCTCGGTCGAGGTCGGGCACCGCGAGGGCCTGATCGCCGACGAGACCGCCGCGTTCGTGCGCGAGCACGCCGAGCGGCTGGACGCGCTGGTGGACGCCGCGCTCGCCGGCGGCGCCGACGACCGCTTCGGCTACTTCGGCCTGCGCACCCTGCACAGCCGCTACCTGCTCCGCCACCCGATCACCCGGAACGTGATCGAGACCCCGCAGCACTTCCTGCTGCGCGTGGCCTGCGGCCTGGCCGAGGACCGCAGCGTCCGCGCCCTGGACGACGTCGCCGAGCTCTACCGCCTCACCAGCACGCTCTCGTACCTCCCGTCCTCCCCCACGCTCTTCAACTCCGGCACGCGGCACCCGCAGATGTCGTCCTGCTACCTGCTGGACTCGCCGCTGGACGAGCTGGACTCGATCTACGACCGCTACCACCAGGTCGCGCGGCTGTCGAAGCACGCGGGCGGCATCGGCCTGTCCTACAGCCGCATCCGCTCCCGCGGTTCGCTGATCCGCGGCACGAACGGGCACTCCAACGGCATCGTGCCGTTCCTGCGGACGCTCGACGCCTCCGTCGCCGCCGTCAACCAGGGCGGCCGGCGCAAGGGCGCGGCCTGCGTCTACCTGGAGACCTGGCACGCGGACATCGAGGAGTTCCTGGAGCTCCGCGACAACACCGGTGAAGAGGCGCGCCGCACGCACAACCTCAACATCGCGCACTGGATCCCGGACGAGTTCATGCGCCGGGTCGAGGCGGACGCCGACTGGTCGCTGTTCTCCCCGGCGGACACCCCGGACCTGGTCGACCTCTACGGCGACGAGTTCGACGCCGCGTACCGCGCGTACGAGGCCGCGGGCAAGGCCGTCAAGACCATCCCCGCGCGGGTGCTCTACGCCCGGATGATGCGTACCCTGGCGCAGACCGGCAACGGCTGGATGACGTTCAAGGACGCCTCCAACCGCACCGCCAACCAGACCGCCGAGCCCGGCAAGGTCGTCCACTCCTCCAACCTCTGCACGGAGATCCTGGAGGTCACCGACGACGGCGAGACCGCGGTCTGCAACCTCGGCTCCGTCAACCTGGCCGCGCACCTCGGCGCGGACGGCGAGATGGACTGGGAGAAGCTGGACCGCACGGTCCGCACGGCCGTCACCTTCCTCGACCGCGTCGTGGACATCAACTTCTACCCGACCGAGCAGGCGGGGAACTCCAACTCCCGCTGGCGGCCGGTCGGTCTGGGCCTGATGGGCCTCCAGGACGTCTTCTTCCGGCTGCGGCTGCCCTTCGACTCCGCCGAGGCGAAGGCGCTGTCCACCCGGATCTCCGAGCGGATCATGCTCGCGGCGTACGAGGCGTCCGCCGACCTCGCCGAGCGGCACGGCCCGCACCCGGCCTGGTCCGCGACCCGCACCGCGCGCGGCGTGCTGCACCCGGACCACTACCCGAACACCGAGCCGACCTGGACCGAGCGCTGGGACGCGCTGCGCGCCCGGATCGCCTCCGTCGGCATGCGCAACTCGCTGCTGCTGGCCATCGCGCCGACCGCGACGATCGCGTCCATCGCCGGCGTCTACGAGTGCATCGAGCCGCAGGTTTCGAACCTGTTCAAGCGCGAGACGCTCAGCGGTGAGTTCCTTCAGGTCAACACCTACCTGGTGGAGGACCTGAAGAAGCTCGGCGTGTGGGACCGCGCCACGCGCGACGCGATGACCGACGCCAACGGCTCGATCCAGGACATGGCGTGGATCCCGCAGGAGGTGCGCGACCTCTACCGCACCGCCTGGGAGATCCCGCAGCGCGCCCTGATCGACATGGCCGCGGCCCGCACCCCGTACCTGGACCAGAGCCAGTCGCTCAACCTGTTCATGGCCTCGCCCACCATCGGCAAGCTCAGCTCGATGTACGCGTACGCCTGGAAGCAGGGCATCAAGACCACGTACTACCTGCGCTCGCGCCCGGCCACCCGGATCGCCCGCGCGGCCGGCTCCTCGGCCGCCGCCGTTCCCGTCCCCGCCCAGCAGGCCGCGCCCGACGCGGACGCCATCGCCTGCTCCCTGGAAAACCCCGAGTCCTGCGAGGCGTGCCAGTAATGTCCAACGAACAGAAGAACCTTCTCGACCCGGGCTTCGAGCTGACCCTTCGCCCGATGCGGTACCCGGACTTCTACGACCGCTACCGCGACGCGATCAAGAACACCTGGACCGTGGAGGAGGTCGACCTCCACTCCGACGTGGCCGACCTCGCCAAGCTCTCCCCGGGCGAGCAGCACATGATCGGCCGACTCGTCGCGTTCTTCGCGACCGGCGACTCGATCGTGGCCAACAACCTCGTGCTGACGCTGTACAAGCACATCAACTCCCCCGAGGCGCGGCTGTACCTGTCGCGGCAGCTCTTCGAGGAGGCCGTGCACGTCCAGTTCTACCTGACGCTGCTGGACACCTACCTGCCCGACCCGGACGACCGCGCCGCCGCCTTCGCGGCCGTGGAGAACATCCCGTCCATCCGGGAGAAGGCCCAGTTCTGCTTCAAGTGGATGGACTCGGTCGAGAAGATCGACAAGCTGGAGACGAAGGCCGACCGCCGCCGCTTCCTGCTCAACCTGATCTGCTTCGCGGCGTGCATCGAGGGCCTGTTCTTCTACGGCGCGTTCGCGTACGTGTACTGGTTCCGCTCGCGCGGTCTGCTGCACGGCCTCGCCACCGGCACCAACTGGGTGTTCCGTGACGAGACGATGCACATGAACTTCGCGTTCGAGGTCGTGGACACCGTCCGCCAGGAGGAGCCCGACCTCTTCGACGACGAGCTGCAGCAGCAGGTCACGGACATGCTGAAGGAGGCCGTCGAGGCCGAGCTCCAGTTCGGCCGCGACCTGTGCGGCGAGGGCCTGCCGGGCATGAACACCGAGTCCATGCGCGAGTACCTCCAGTGCGTCGCCGACCAGCGCCTCCAGCGCCTCGGCTTCGCCCCGGTCTACGGCTCGGAGAACCCGTTCTCCTTCATGGAGCTGCAGAACGTCCAGGAGCTGACCAACTTCTTCGAGCGCCGCGCCTCCGCGTACCAGGTGGCGGTCGAGGGCACGGTCGCGTTCGACGACGAGTTCTGAGCCGACGCCTCGGCAGTTGAGCGGGCCCTTCCGGAGTCTTCCGGGAGGGCCCGCTCCCGTTCTCGCGAAAATCGCGCGAAAAACCGCACGACACGGCGGCCGGGGCGCCCGGGCCGCCACCGCCTGCGGGGAGGCTGGACGTCAGGGGGCAGCAACGGGACAGGAGAAGCACCTGATGCGCGTCATGATGATCGTCAAGGCGACCGAGGAGTCCGAGGCCGGCGTGCTGCCGACCCGGGAGGAGGTCGCCGACATGCAGCGGTACAACGAGGCCCTGGCCAAAGCCGGCGCGCTGCTGGCCGCCGACGGGCTGTGGGCGTCGTCGGAGGGCGCCCGGGTGGTGTTCGCGGGCGGGAAGCCCAGCGTGATCAATGGGCCGTTCGACGAGATCGGCGAGCTGATCGCCGGCTACTGGGTCATCCGGGTGGACTCGATGGACCAGGCCCGGGAGTGGGCGACGCGGATCCCGTTCCGGGAGGGCGTGGTCGAACTGCGGCGGATCTTCGAGCCGGCCGACTTCCCCTCCGACGTCCTCCCGCCCGAGGAGGCCGCCCGGGTGGAGGCCCTGCGCGAGGAGGCGCGGGGACGGTCCGGCCTGGTGTGACACCGGGCCGGGCCGGACCCCGCGAGCGCGTGCCCCGGCGGGTCAGTCGTTGGCGACGACGGGGTAGCGGGGCGTGCCCTCGGCCATCTGCCGGAGCGCGTCCTTGCGGTCGCGCTTGGAGAGGCGGTCGATGTACAGGTAGCCGTACAGGTGGTCCGTCTCGTGCTGGAGGCAGCGGGCGAAGTAGCCGGTGCCCTGGACGGCGATCGGGTTGCCCTTCATGTCCTGGCCGCGCACCACGGCGTAGTCGGGGCGGGCCAGCGGGGCGTACGCCGTCGGGACGGAGAGGCAGCCCTCGTTGGAGTCGTCGAGGACGCGGCGGTCGGCCGGGAGCTCGTCCAGGACGGGGTTGCAGACGTGGCCGACGTGCCGGACGCCCTCGTCGTCCATGCAGTCGTAGACGAAGACCTTGAGGTCGACGCCGATCTGGTTGGCGGCCAGGCCGACGCCCTCGGCCGTCCGCTGGCTGGCGAACATGTCGTCGATGAGGCGGGCGAGGTCGTCGTCGAACTCGGTGACGTCCTTGCACTCCTTGTGCAGGACGGGGTTGCCGACCACGGTGATCGGACGGGACGTGCCGCGCTCGCGGTGCGCGGTCTCCCGCTCCTCGCAGTCCTCGGTGTCCACGATGAACTCGTCGTTCACCGGCTGGTCGGTCTCTCGCTGCGCCATCGCCGCCGTATGCCTCTCTCACAACCCGTATGCACTGTCTCGCCCCGGAGCCCAGGGCCCATCCAGGGTAAGCGGACGGGGGCCCGGGGCTCAGCAGACCTCTTCCAGATCCCGCCACTCGCGGGTGTCGGGGCTGTCCGCGACCCAGCCGTCCAGCAGCCCCCGGACCAGCCCGGCGGGGGCCGCGATGCCGCATTCGCGCTCGGGGACCCACAGCAGGCCGGAGCCGGCCGTGCGGTGGCCGAGCGGGCCGGGGTGGCCGGGCTCGCTGTGGTCGTGCGGGTCCAGGTGCTCGCCGTCGCCCTCGTCGCTGGGCATCCGGCTCTCCGAGCACGTGCGGCACAGCAGCCGCACGGAGGAGGACCAGTCCTCCGCCGCGAACCCGGCGTCGGCCGCCAGCCGCTCCAGCGCGTCCCGGTCCGCCTCGGTGGCGGCCTCCAGCAGGACGACCCAGGTCGGCACCGGTGAGGGGGCCCACAGCTCGATCTCGTCGAACACGGGGTACGAGGGCCCGGCCGCGGTCACCCGCTCGCCGTGCGGGACGCCGTCGTGCAGCACGACCTCGCCCCAGCGGCGGCCGGAGGACGGCAGTGGGATGGACAGCACCTCC
Source organism: Streptomyces huiliensis (assembly GCF_020037025.1). Lineage (GTDB taxonomy): Bacteria > Actinomycetota > Actinomycetes > Streptomycetales > Streptomycetaceae > Streptomyces > Streptomyces huiliensis. The sequence continues at coordinate 39,127 of NZ_JAIQLH010000112.1, forward strand.
ATGCGGGCCGGGTCGAGCCGGCGGCCCCAGACCACCTCGGCCTCGCCCTCGGGCGACAGCCGTACGGCCGCGCTGCCCAGCTCCATGCCGAGCGGCTCGCCGGCCGGGCCGCCCTCGCCCGGCACCCGCAGCCCGTACGCCTGCCAGGAGCGGCGGGCCAGCGGCCAGTCCTGGAGGGCGGTGGCGGCGATGCCCACGTTCCACCAGTCGGGGGCGCCCGCGTCGCGGTCCAGCAGGGCCACCGCGCGGAGGCCGGCGGCGCGGGCCTGCTCCCAGTCGTGCCGGAACTTGTGCAGCAGGGCGAGGTTGAACCAGGACTCGGACAGCCACGGCTCCATGTCCGCGGCGCGCGTCAGGAGCGCGCCGGCGTCCTCGTACCGGCCGTCGCCGATGAGCGTGAAGGCACGGTCGGTGGCCTGCCGCCACGAGGCGGAAGGCCGGTGCCGCACCTTGCCGAAGATCCTCACGATGTCCGCCTGCTGTTTTCTCGACGTCCCGCGTGCACCCACGCCGGAGGGCCCAGGTGACCGGCGCCGCCTCCCCCGACGGCCGCCCGCCACGCCTTGCCGACGGTCCCGCCCGCGGGCCGGGCCGCCGTTCCGGGGAGCCGCGCCCACCATGACGCATACGCCACGACAGCGCTCATGACACCCCCCGATCCCGCTTTTCCGTCACGAATCCTGGTCGTTCGTTCGCAGCGTCCGCCGAGTCCGCCGAGTCCGCCGAGTTTTCCGCGTCCTACGGCGTGCTGCCGCGTACTACTGCGTTGTTGCGAGGACCGCGGACTCCGCGTCCTTCTCTTCGCATCCAACCATGCCCCGTCGGACGCCCGCTCATTACCCGTGGGTTAGTCGTGCTACTCGGGACGGGGCGGGCGTCTCACGGGTCCGGGCGCTCCGGCGCGCCGCGCGCGAGCACGCGCGCCAGTGCCTCCACCACCCGGGGCTCGTGGTCGTACGCGGTGGCGCCGCGCAGCCGCTCCAGGGCGCGCGCGGATGCCGCGTGCCCGCCGGGTGCGGAGCCGGTGGGGCCGGCGGGGCCGGTGAGCTCGTCGTAGGCGTTGGCGGTGCGGACGACACGGGCGGCCAGGGGCTGCTCGCGGTAGGGGTCGGCCTGCTGTTCCACGGCGGCCGCGACGGCGGGCGCGACCGCGGCGTCCAGCGGCGCCAGCCGCGCCACGCTCCCGCCCAGCCGGGCCAGCCGGCGCCGCTCCTCGGCGGGCAGCGGTTCGGTGGCGCCGGCGGGGACCGGGTCGACGAGTGAGAGCTGGCCCACGTCGTGCATCAGCGCCGCGTACTCGACGACGGCGAGGTCGCGCTCCGCCATACCGAGCTCGCGGCCGACGGCACGGCTGAGGACGGCTACGCGCCGTGCGTGACCGGCGGGGGTGCATCCCGCGAGGTCGGTCGCGCGGGCGAGCGAGGCGACGGCGGGCGGGCAGCTCTCGCGCGCCTCCCCGCGGCCCGCGGCGAGCTGCACGGCGAGCAGCGGCAGGCAGCAGAAGGGCAGCACCCACAGCCCGGCGACGGCGGGAGCCAGGGCGGCCACCACGGCGGTGGCGCAGACCGCGGGGGCGGTCACGGGGAGGGCGCGCAGTTCGGCGCGGAGGGCCGCCGGGTAGCGGCAACCGGTCCTGGCCCGGGCGAGGGCCGCCGCGAGGGCGGCGTCGGCGAGGGCGACGAGGGCGAGGAGCAGCAGCGGCGACAGGGCGCAGGACGGGCCCGGCCAGGCCCCGTGGACGGCCGGTCCCGCGCCGGGCAGCACATGGCGGCAGCCGGCGGTGACGGCCGTGGCGGCGAGGCGGCGGGCCAGCCGGTCGCGGCGGTCGGGGCCGCCCGGGTGGCCGCCCGTGCCGGTGAGGCCGACGAGGGTCGCGCCGAGCACCACGGCGACGGCCTGTGCCACGCCGCCCTCCGCGAGCAGGGCGTAGGCAAGGGATCCGGCGGCCCCGACCGGGGCGCCGCCGCGCGGGCCCAGCGGTTCCGGCCGCCGGGCGGCGGCCTCGCCCAGGGCGATGAGCAGCCCGTAGGCGCAGGCGACCGGTGGCCGCTGGATGCCGTGGCAGGCGGTCCAGGCCAGCGCGAGCAGGGCG
>NZ_JAIQLH010000113.1 GCF_020037025.1 Streptomyces huiliensis
GCCCAGCGGTTCCGGCCGCCGGGCGGCGGCCTCGCCCAGGGCGATGAGCAGCCCGTAGGCGCAGGCGACCGGTGGCCGCTGGATGCCGTGGCAGGCGGTCCAGGCCAGCGCGAGCAGGGCGCCGCCGCCGGCCAGCAGGTGGACGGTCCGTACCAGCCGGGCGCCGGTCACCGGCGGCCTCCCGGGGGCGGTACGGGGGCGGGGCCGGGCAGCGTGCCCCCGCCGGGCGGGCGGTCGCGGTCCGGGACGAGCAGGGGACGCCCGGGCGGGGGCGCGTACGGGCACTCCTCCGGTGGGGCCGACGGGCCGTGGTGATCAGGAGGGACGTTTCCGCAATCGGGAACCGCGGTTCCGCCCCCGGTGGGGACCGCCGTCCGGCCGTCCCGCTCCAGGGCCCGGGCGAGCGCCTCGACCATGCGCGGGTCGAACTGGCTCCCGGCGCAGCGGCGCAGTTCGGCGAGCGCGGCGGGGACCGGCCGGGCTCGGCTGTAGGTGCGCGTGGAGGTCATGGCGTCGAAGGCGTCGGCGACGGCCACGATCCGGGCCGCCTCCGGAATCTGATAGCCCGTCAGGCCGTAGGGGTAGCCGCTGCCGTCCAGCCGCTCGTGGTGGTGGAGGATCGCCTCCCGGGCCTCGTCGGGGATCGCGACCCCGCGCACCAGCTCGTCCCCGTACTCCGGATGCAGCCGGACGGCGCGCCGCTCCTCGCCGGTGAGCGGGCCGTCCTTGCGCAGCACCCGGGTGGGGACGCCGAGTTTGCCGAGGTCGTGCAGGGTGCCGGCGATCCGCAGGGCCTCCAGCCGGTCCCCGGCCGCGCCGAGTTCGCGGCCGATCCGCACGGAGAGCAGTCCGACCCGCTCGCCGTGGCCCCGCGTGTAGTGGTCCTTGAGGTCGACGGCCTCGACCAGCGCCCGGACGGTCGCGCCACGGTCGGCGCGCTCCCGCCGGCTCCCGGCCGCGGGCCGGACGGGCACGGTGTGCGGCAGCAGCACCAGCAGGGCCGCCACCGGCCCGTAGACGCTGCGCCACAGCTCGGCCGCGAGCAGCGCGCCCGGCCCGTGCAGCAGCGCGAAGCCCAGCGCGGGTCCCAGGACGGGGAGCCGCGGGGCCGCCGGACGGCGGACGGCACGGTCGAGGACGGCGGCCGTCAGCGCGAGGACGAGGGCTGCGGCCAGCACCGCGGGCAGCGCCCCCAGGGGGCCGGACGGCAGCGGGGCGCGGGCGGCGCCGAAGACCCGGGAGGCGGCCGTCGCGGCGAGGGCGAGGAGCGCCGCGTCCCACGACCGGCGCCAGCCTCCCCGCCGATCGCCCTTTGCCGAGAAGAAGCCGCTTGTCGAGAAGAAGCCGCCCGGAACGGCGGCCAGCGCGGCGGCGGCCGGGGGCAGCAGCAGCACGGCCAGCAGCAGGGCCGGCGGCACCGGGGCGCGGCGCGGCCGGAGCCCGCCGAGCACGCCCGCGGCGGCCAGGAGGGCCGTCGTCGGCCAGGGAACGGCGGCGGGGTCCCGCAGGGCGGGCAGAACGCTCAGGACCGCCGCGCCCACGGCACCGGAGATCCAGGCGCGCGCCGCCGCCGGGACTGCCTCCATGACATGTCCTCCCCATCCGGACTCGCTGTCGGGATGGGGAGAATAGGCTCACGCGCGGCGCTCCCGGCCGGATCGGCCGGAACCGCCGTCCGTTCGGGTGACGTTCGGGGGGCAGCCGTTTTGATGCGGGTTTCGGGGCGCGTTCCCGCCGGGCCGTCAGTCCTGCGGGACGCTCCGGGCGTCCGCCTCGGCGGCGCGGGCCTCGGCCACCACGTCCTGCTCCGGCACGGACTGGCCGGAGCGGATGAGCTCGATCCGGCCCATCACCTTGGAGCGCAGGTCGGCCGGGACGTCGTCGTGCCCGCAGCAGCGCTTGACCAGCTTCTTGACCGCCTGCTCCAGCCCGTACTTCTCCAGGCAGGGGGAGCACTCGTCGATGTGCACCTCGAACTTGGCACAGTCGCCGTCCGGCATCTCGCGGTCGAGGTACTCGTAGAGGTGGTCGAGGACTTCAGAGCAGTCCGTCTCGTGCGGCTCTCCGCAGCTCATGAGTCCGAGCCCTTCCCATTGTGCGACGCGTCGGAACCGTGCGGCGCGGCGGCCCCGGCCGGGACCAGGCCACGCTCGCGGGCGTAGTCCTCCAGCAGACCGCGCAGCTGCCGTCGGCCCCGGTGGAGGCGGGACATCACCGTGCCGATGGGGGTACCCATGATGTCCGCGATCTCCTTGTAGGCAAACCCCTCGACGTCCGCGAGGTAGACCGCTATGCGGAATTCCTCGGGAATGGCCTGAAGGGCCTCCTTGACATCGGAGTCCGGCAGGTGGTCGAGCGCCTGCGACTCGGCGGACCGCAGCCCCTGGGACATGTGCGACTCGGCACGCGCCAGCTGCCAGTCCTCGATCTCCTCGGACGCGCTGCGCAGCGGCTCACGCTGCTTCTTGCGGTACGAGTTGATGAAGGTGTTGGTCAGGATGCGGTACAGCCACGCCTTGAGGTTCGTGCCGTCACGGAACTGGTGGAAGGACGCGTACGCCTTCGCGTACGTCTCCTGGACCAGGTCCTCGGCGTCCGCCGGATTGCGGGTCATCCGCAGGGCGGCCGAGTACATCTGGTCGAGGAAGGTCAGCGCGTCGCGCTCGAAGCGCGCGTTGCGCTCCGCCGCGCTCTCCGCGGCCTGGGCGGGGGGGTGCTCCTCGCCGTGCGTCCCCGCGTCGGTACCCACGACCGGACCCACCTCCTCCGAAAGCTTGGACGAGCCCTGGGCGGACCCGCTCGATTCGGAGAATAGACGATGACCTGCCGAACCGGCCGAACCCGCCGCTCCTGCCGCGGCGGCCAGACCGCCCATGACGACCGGCCGGCCCCGGTCTGCGGTGCCGGGGCGGGACAGGCATGCGATCGAACCCATGGGGCGGGTCTCCCAATCCTTTGTCATGTGCCGGTGCGCGTCTTACGTGGTGCTCAACATCCGCACGGCCCGTCCCATTCCCGCCGGCCTCAGCCGGCCGGCCGCCCCGCCAGCCATTCGGCCGCGGCGCCAGTGATCACCGCCAGTGCGTCCTCCTGGGTGACGCCGCCGGTCTTCGCGGCGCTCTTCGGCACGGCGAACCCGTGGTCCCCGCCCGGCACCGCGACCGGGTCGACGCCCGGCGGGAACTCCTCGGGGCGGCCGAACGGATCGCGGGCGCCCTGCACGACCAGCACCGGCACCCCGGCGCCGAGCAGTTCCTCGGCGCGGGACCTCTCCGGGCGGCCCGGCGGGTGGAGGGGGAAGCTCAGGGCGAGCACCGCCACCGCGCCCAGCTCCGCCGCCGTCCGGCAGGCGACGCGCGCCCCGGCGCTCCGGCCGCCCGCGACGACGGGCAGCCCGGGCGCGGCGAGCGC
>NZ_JAIQLH010000114.1 GCF_020037025.1 Streptomyces huiliensis
GGCCGCCCGGTGGCCGCCGGCGACGGCGATCTGCACCCGGGCGGCGGGGTCGCGGCCGCCCGCGAGCACCGGGTGTTCGCGGGCCACTCCGGGGGCGGCGAGGGCGGCGGCCCGTACGGGGTCCGTCGGCGCGGTGCCGGAAGCCGGCCCGGCTCCTTCCGGCTCCCGGGGCCGTTCCGGCGGCAGGCGGTGCTGGTCCGTCGGCAGGCCGGGCAGCACGTCCGTCACCCTCAGGTCGATCGCCGCCCACTCCAGCCCCAGCCGTTCCTCGGACACCGCCCACAGCGCGGCGCGCAGCCGGTCGGCCGTCTCGTACAGCGGCTCGTGCGGGACGTCGTGCGCGAACTCGCGGGGGACGGCGCCGGGGGCGAGCGCCGCGGTCAGGTCCGCCGCGCAGCGCAGCGGGCCCGGCGGGAGCGCGCCGGGCGGAACGGGGAACGCGGAGGGCTCCGCGGCACCGGCGGGAGCGCCGGCCGCCGTGACGCGGAGGGTTCCGAGGCGGACGCCGGCCACCCCGCGCGCCGCCCGGCGCAGTACGGCGGCGACCGCCTCCTCGGTGATCCAGGCGCCGTCGGCCGGATCCCCCAGGGGCAGCAGCGCGCCGATCCCGAGCTGCCGGCGGACGGCGCGGGCGAGGGCGTCCGGCGCGCCGCCGAGGTGGTCATGGCTGCCTTCGTCGCCCGGCCGGTCCGGCCCGGTCTGCGTGTCCACGGTCATCCCTGTCGTCCCACCGCCGTCTTCCGTCCCCGGAAGGCACCAGACTGCCGTATTCCGCGCCGCCCGGCGCGCCGGACGGCGCGGAACGGCCGACGGCGGCCGGCCGGGTGCCCGGGATGTCGCGCACGCCGCGAAGATCTCCCCAGCAGGGCCTATGGTGTCAACAGGACCGGTGACACAGGATCGGTGACGTTCGCCCCTCCTTGTGTCGTCCTTTTCTCGTCCCCTCGGAAGCATTCCTTCGGAAGCGAGGCGAACGACCATGACCGACACCGCAGCACGCGGCCGGGCCGAGGGGCCGGGCCCCGACGGCCGCGAGGGCGGAGCCAAGGAGTTCGTGGCCCCCGCCGACCGGGGCCGCACCACCATCGCCGACGGCGTCGTCGAGAAGATCGCCGGAATGGCCGCCCGCGACGTGGTCGGCGTCCACGCCATGGGCGGTGGTCTGGCCAGGACCTTCGGCGCGGTCCGCGACCGGGTCCCCGGCGGCGGCAAGTCCGTCACGCGCGGGGTGAAGGCCGAGGTCGGCGAGGTGCAGACCGCGCTCGACCTGGAGATCGTCGTCGACTACGGCGTCGCCATCGCCGACGTGGCCCGCGCCGTGCGCGAGAACGTGATCGCCGCGGTGGAACGGATGACCGGCCTGGAGGTCGTCGAGGTGAACATCGCGGTGAGCGACGTGAAGCTGCCGGACGAGGAAGACGAGGAGCCGGCGGCGCCCAGGATCCAGTGAGGCACACCGGCCGGCCCCCGGGGCCGGCCCGCCCGTCCGATTGGTGGAGGAGCGCACGATGAGCATGGCCGTGGTCGGCTTGATCGTCGGCATGGCGCTGGGATTCGCCGGGTACTTCGGCGGTTTCGGTGCCTTCCTGCTGGTGGCGGCGCTGGGCGTCGTCGGGTTCGTCGTGGGCCGGTTCCTGGAGGGGGACCTGGAGCTCGGCGACTTCCTCCGGCCGCGCGACCGCGACCGCGACCGCGAGCACGACGGCCGGCGGAGGTAGGCGGTGCCGGGAGGGCGGGCCGTGGAACCGGCCGCACGCGGGGCGACCCGGATCGCCGACCGCGTCGTCGCGAAGATCGCGGCACAGGCCGCGCGCGAGGCGCTCGACGGGGAGCCGGGCGGGCCCGGCGGGGGTACGGGAGCGGGCGGCGGCGCGGACGGCGGGCGCACGCCCCCGTACGCGTCCGTGACCGTCCACGAGGACACGGCGCGGGTCCGCGTCTCGGTCGAACTCGGCTACCCGGCGGACCTCGGGGCGCACTGCCGCGCGGTCCGGCGGCGGATCGCCGAGCGGGTACGGACGCTGGCGGGCATGGAGGTGCCGGAGGTCGTGGTCACGGTGGAGCGGCTGCACTCGCCGCACATGGAGCGCGGCGCGGTGGAGCGGGTCAGATGAGCGAGCCGACGCCCGCCGCCGGGCCGGAACCGGTGGAACCTCCCGAGCCTCCCGAGGGCACGGAACGAGTGGACATCGGCCGCGCCGGGCGGTTCTGGTCCGCCCGCCGGCTGCCCGCGGCCCTGGTCGCCCTCGCCGTCCTGGCCCTGGCGGGGTTCTTCCTCTACGACGTGGCCGCCGTCCGCGCGGGTCACCCGGCCATGGGCTGGCGCCGCCGGCTCGCCCGGGAACTCGCCCACCGGCACCTCGACAACGGCTGGATCGTGACGGGCGCCGCGCTCGCCCTGCTGGCCGGCGTCTGGCTGATCGTCCTGGCGGTGACGCCCGGCCGGCGGGCGGTGCTGCCGATGCGCCGCGAGACCCCCGACCTGCGGGCCGGGCTCGACCGCAGGGCGGCCGCGCTGGTGCTCAGGGACCGGGTGATGGAAGTGCCGGGCGTGCAGTCCGTACGGGTCGACGTCGGGCGGCTCGCCGTCCGGGCCCGGGCCCAGGCGCACTTCCGGGACCTGGACGAGGTCCGTACCGACGTGGACGGCGTCCTGGCCGAGGGCGTACGGGAGTTGGGCCTCGCCCGGCGTCCCGTCCTCTCGGTCCGGGTGCGCCGGCCGGCGAGGCGGTGAGCGTACGGTGCTGAGGACCGTCAACCGGGTGCTGCTGGCCCTGACCGGGATCCTGCTCGTGGCCCTCGGCGCCGCCGTGCTCGTCGGCGCCCTCGACCTGCCGCTGCACTGGGACTTCTCGTTGCCGTCCGCCTGGCCCTTCACCGGCCCGGACGACGTGCTGCTCACCGACGCCGACCGGCGCCGGTGGCGCGACCACGACGGGTGGTGGGCCCTGGTGCTCGGCGGGCTCGCCCTCCTGGTGCTGCTGGCCCTGTGGTGGCTGCTCGCGCAGCTGCGCCGGCGCCGGCTGCGCGAGATCGTGATCGACTGCGGCGACGGGGAAGTGGCCCGGCTGCGCGGCCGGGCGCTGGAGGAGGCGCTGACCGCGGAGGCGGGCGCGCTGGCCGGCGTCGACCACGCCCACGTCGTCCTCACCCGCCACCGGGGCCGCCCCGAGGCCCGGATCACCCTGACCCTCGCCCCCCACGCGGCCCCGGCGACGGCCCTCCGCCGCCTCGACGCCGAGGCCCTCCACCACGCGCGTGCCTCGGCGGGCCTGCCCCGGCTGCGCGCGAAGGTCCGCCTGCGTGCGGTACGGCACCGGGCGGAGCGGGTGGGCTGACGCCCGGCGGACCGTGGCGGGTGCTGCCGGCCGCGGCCGGGGGGACCGGGTGCCGACGGCGGCGGCAGTCCCCGCGTCGGCTCCCGCGCCGGGGCGTCTCGCGTCCCTGCCGCGCCCTGCGGCCGATCGTCCGCGCCGTCGTCGTCGCCCTACCGGCCGAGGGCCCGCTCTTCCGGCCCGTTCGCCGTGTCCTTCGGCCGACGTCCCGCCGCTTGGCGGGTGCCGCCGGTCCGGCTGGGGGCGGGCTCCCCGGCGGGAAGCCGTCGAGGACTCGGCCGCGGGCTCCCGTCCCCGCCGGGAAGGGCGGGGGTTCGGATGCGGCCAGGGTGGGGCCTGCCGTGGTCCGTGGCCGGGGTGTGGGCCGGGTCGTGCGGTGGGTGGAGTGACCGGGTGCCGGCGGCGGCAGCGGTCGTGGCGTCGGCTCCCGGCCGGGGCGCATCGCGCACCGTGGCCCCTGCGGCGCCCGCGCCACCGTGTGTCCCCGCCCCGCGCCGCGCGCCCGCACCCGGTCAGAAGCCGTGCCGGGCCCCGCCGTCGACCGGGATCATGACGCCCGTGAGGTAGGAGGCGGCGGGGGACAGCGCGAAGGCCGCCACCGTGCCGAACTCCTCCGGGGTGCCGTAGCGGCGCAGCGGGATCGCCTGCGCGCGGGCGGTCCTGGTCGCCTCCGGGTCCTCGGTGAGGCCGTCGAGTTCGCGGACCCGGTCGGTGTCGATGCGGCCGGGGAGCAGGCCGACGACGCGGATGCCGCGCGGGCCGAGCTCCGTCGCGAGGGACTTGGCGAAGCCGGCCAGGCCGGGGCGGAGGCCGTTGGAGACGGTGAGGCCGGTGATGGGCTCGTGGACCGAGGAGGAGAGGACGAAGCCGATCACGCCGCCCTCGGACAGTTCGGCGGCGGCGGTCCTGGCGAGGCGTACGGCGCCGAGGAAGACGGACTCGAAGGCCGCCCGCCACTGGTCGTCGTCGTTGTCGGCGAACCCGCCCGCCGGCGGGCCGCCGACGCTGACGAGGACGCCGTCGAAGCGTCCGAAGCGTTCGCGCGCGGTGGCGATCAGCCGGCCGGCCGCGGCCGGGTCCGCGTTGTCGGCGGCCACGCCCACCGCGCCGGGGCCGAGTTCCGCGGCGGCGGCCTCCGCCGCGGCCGCGTCCCGGCCGGAGAGCACCACGCGGGCTCCGTCGGCCACCAGCCGGCGGGCGGTGGCGTGGCCCAGCCCGCGGGTCGCGCCGGTGAGTACGTACACCCGGTCCCTGAGTCCAAGATCCATGCGGCCAGTGTGCCGGGTGGGGGACGGGTTGTCAGGAGGTCAGCCCGAGGTGGGAGGCGCGGCCGTGGCGGCCGCCTTGGGCTGCGGCTCGGGGTCCGGGTCCGCCGCGCCGGCCGCCTTCTTCGCGGCGGCCGCCACCTGGTCGCGGTGCTCGCGGCGGACCAGGATGACCCAGCCGACCGGCACGAACGCCGCGAACAGCCACCACTGGACGGTGTACGCCATGTGGTTGCCGATGCTGCTGTGGTCGGGGTCGTCGATGGTCTGCGGCTGGCCGTCGGGCGCGGGGGAGATGAGCTCCAGGTAGCCGCCCAGCATGGGGCGGTGCAGCTGCTCGCCCTGCCGCCGGCTGTTGATGATCATGATCGTCCGGGGTGGCAGCCCCTTGGTGTCCCGGATGTAGCTGCCCGGGTCCTCGTCCGCCCGCAGCCGGCCGACCAGGTCGATCGTGCCGGACGGCGGCGCGGGCACCTTGGGGAACTCGCGCTGGCCGGCGTCGGCCGGCACCCAGCCGCGGTTGACCAGGATCGCCTTGCCGTCCTCCAGGACGAAGGGCGTGATGACCATGTATCCGGACTTGCCGGAGTTGTCGGTGCGAAGCCGCGCCACCACCTCGCCCTTGGCGTCGTACCGCCCCCGGGCGGTGCCGCGGCGCCAGACGTTGTCGTCCGGCACCTCGCGCCCGGGCGCGGTGAGCTCCGTGACGGGGGCGGGCGGGCGGGTGAGGGTGCGTTCGATGCGGTTGTTGCGCGCCACCCGTTGCTCATGGCGATGGAGCTGCCAGAAGCCCAATTCGATCATCACCGGGATGAGGACGAGCCCCACGAGCGTGAGGATCACCCACTGCCGGGTCAGCAGGAAGCGGTACACCTACGTGACGGTACCTGGTGGCTCCGTCCGACTTGTCACGGGGTGCCGGGCCGCCGCGCGCCGGACGCCGTGCCGGTCGCGCCCGCCGGGACGACGTGCGAGAGCAGCTGGACGAAGGCGGCCTCGTCCACCACGGGCGTCCCGAACTGGCGGGCTTTGACCGCCTTGGAGGTGTAGGCGTCCGGATCGTTGGTGACCAGCAGGCTGGTGAGCCGGGAGAGGCTCGTCGCCACGTGCAGCCCGGCCTCCGTCGTCCGGTCCTCCAAGAGGTCCCGGTCGATGGAGGTGTCACCGGAGAACGCCACCCGCATGCCCTGGATGAGCTGTTTGCCCGGTTCGTACCGCCCGGGGTTGGGGTACGGGCAGGCGGGCCGCCGCCGGCTGGGCCGCCAGCTCGCCGGTCCTCCGCCGTGCCGCCGGTCCGGCTGGTAGCCGACCGTCGCCGAGCGGACGGCCGCGGGCCCGTCCGACCACTCCGTCAGCGGCTGACAGGCCAGCAGCGGCAGTCGCAGCCCCGCCTCGGCCGCCAGGTGCAGGCTCGGCCGGAACGCCTCGGCCAGCACCCGCGCGTCGTCGAGCGCGTGGTGCGCCTGCCGCTGGACCACCCCGTAGTGCGCGGCCAGCGACTCCAGCTTGTGGTTGGGCAGCGGCAGCCGCAGCTCCTTGGAGAGCGCGATCGTGCACAGCCGCTGGCGCACCGGCGCCTCGGCCCGCGCCCGGGCGTACTCGCGCGCGATCATGGACCAGTCGAAGGCCGCGTTGTGCGCGACCAGCACCCGCCCGTCGAGCCGCCGTGCGAACTCCTCCGCGACGTCCTCGAACAGCGGTGCGTCCGCGAGGACTTCTGAGGTGAGCCCGTGGATCCAGACCGGCCCGGGATCGCGCCGCGGGTTCACCAGCGTGTACCAGGTGTCCTCCACCCGGCCTCTGGCGTCCAGTTGGTAGACGGCGGCCGACACTATGCGGTCGTCCCGGGCGAGACCGGTGGTCTCGACGTCGACGACCGCGTATCCGTCGGGATACGCGGCCGGCCACGTGGCGGGCGATGCGGCTGCGGTGCGGTCTTCGAGCATGGTCCCAGAGCTTACGGGCCCCCACTGACAACGGGCCCCGGCCCCCGCCCCCGACGCTCCGGCGACCGGGCGGCGCTCCGGGCCGCGCACCCGGCCCCGCCTCACCGAACCTTGAGTAACCCCGATCAATACCCGACGGTAACAACCCCTAGCGGGACGCCCGTAGGGGTGCTTATGGTGCCGTCATGCCGCACCTTCCGGACGTCGTGTTGTGGTCGGTCCCCGCCTTCGCCGTGCTCACCGCGATCGAAGTGGTGAGCTACCGGATCCATCCGGACGAGGAGGCCGAGGGGTACGCGACCAAGGACGCGGCGACCAGCATCGGCATGGGCGTGGGCAGCGTCGTCTTCGACGCGCTCTGGAAGATCCCGATCGTGGCCGTGTACAGCGCGATCTACGAGCTCACGCCGCTGCGGGTCCCCGTGCTGTGGTGGACGCTGCCGCTGATGCTGCTCGCCCAGGACTTCTTCTACTACTGGTCGCACCGCGGGCACCACGTCGTCAGGATCCTCTGGGCCTGCCACGTGGTGCACCACTCCAGCCGCAAGTTCAACTTCACCACCGCGCTCCGCCAGCCCTGGACGACCTGGACGGTCTGGCCGTTCTACGTCCCCATGGTCGCCGCCGGCGTGCACCCGGCCGCGGTGGCCTTCTGCTCCGGGGTCAACCTCGTCTACCAGTTCTGGGTGCACACCGAGCGGATCGGCAGGCTGCCCCGGCCGTTCGAGTACGTCCTGAACACCCCGTCGCACCACCGCGTCCACCACGCCTCGCAAGGCGGCTACCTGGACCGCAACTTCGGCGGGATCCTCATCGTCTGGGACCGCCTCTTCGGCTCCTTCGTCGCCGAGGCCGAACGGCCGGTCTACGGGCTGACGAAGAACATCCACACCTACAACCCGCTCCGGGTCGCCACCCACGAGTACGCCGCCATCGCCCGTGACCTCCGCGCCGCCCGGAGCTGGCGGGAACGGGCCGGGCGGATCTTCCGCGGCCCGGGCTGGCAGCCGCGCCCGCCGGCGGCGCCACCGCTCCGTACCAAAGCCGAGCAGACGGCGGCACCGGAGAGCGTCGGATGAGGGCCTTCCGCGGACGCTTCCGGCCGTCGCGCGGACCGGCGCTCGCCTTCGCCGCCGCCGCGGGCGTCCACCTGGGGGCGCTCGCCGGCGGCGCCGCGCCCGTCGCCCGCGCCACCAAGCCGGTCCTGATGCCGCTGCTCGCCGAGTACGTGCTCCGGCGCGGCGGCCCCCGGACGCTCGCCCTCGCCCTGCTGTGCGGCTGCGCCGGCGACACCCTGCTCCAGCTCTCCGGGGAACTCCCCTTCCTGCTGGGCATGGGCGCCTTCGCGGCCGGGCACGGCTGCTACCTCGCCCTGTTCGCCCGGCACGGAGACCGGCCCACGAGCCGCCGCCTCGCCGCCGGTTACGCCGCCGCCTGGGCCGGCACGACCGCCCTCCTCTGGCCGGGCCTGCCGGCCGGCCTACGGCCGCCCGTCGCGCTGTACGGGCTGCTGCTGACGGCGACGGCGTACGGCGCCGTCCGGACCCGGCGGCGGGCGGCGGCCGGCGGTGCGCTCTTCCTGCTCTCGGACACCCTCATCGCGGCCGGTCTCGCCGGCCGGCCGCAGCCGCCCGTACCCCAGTTCTGGATCATGCTGACCTACCTGGGCGCGCAGTACCTGCTGGCGGAGGGCGTGCTGAAGGCCGCCGCAGACGACGCAGAGGGGGCCCGGCAGCGGCCGGGCCCCCCGCACGCGTCAGCCGCGCGTCACTTCTTCACGGCCGCCAGGGCGTCGACGATGCCGTAGCCGTAGTGGCTGTTGATGTTCTTGGTGCCGACGCAGGGAGCGTCCGCAGGGGCGTTGACCGGGCAGCCCGGGTTCTTCGCCTGGGCCTTGAGGATCCACTGGATCTCGGCCGCGTTGGACTTGGGGTGCGTCGCCTTCAGCAGCGCCGCCACACCGGCCACGTGCGGGCCGGCCATCGAGGTGCCCTGCAGGTAGGCGTAGTCGCCGCCCGGCATGGTGGACAGGATCCGGCCGTCCTTGGCGGGCGCGTCCGGCACCTGGCGGACGTCGCCGCCGGGGGCCGCGACGTCGATGGCGTTCTGGCCGTAGTTGGAGTAGTACGACTTCAGCGAGTTGACGCCGGTCGCCGACACGGTGACCACGCCGGGCAGCTGGGCCGGGACGTCCAGGCAGGTGGACGGGTCGATGTCACGCGAGCCGGGCTTGGTGTCGTTGGGGCTCGACTTGTCCGTGATCTTCTTCGAGCCGAGGTCGAAGTTGGAGTTGCCCGCGGAGGCGACGTTGACGACGCCCTTGCGGTCGGCGTACGCGGTGGCGCGGCCGACCGCGTCGGCTATCGCCTTCTGGTCCGCGTCGTTCGCGCAGTTGAACATCCACGGGTCGACGTAGTAGCTGTTGTTCGTCACCGCTATGCCGTGGTCGGCGGCGAAGACGAAGGCGCAGACGACGCTCTCCGCGTAGAAGAAGCTGCCGTTCTTGGTGCTCACCTTGATGGCGGAGACCTTGGTGTTCGGGGCGACGCCCGTGACGCCTATCCCGTTGCGCGCCGCGGCTATGGTGCCGGCGACGTGCGTCCCGTGGTAGTCCTCCTTGGGGTTGTACGGCCGCCAGGCGCCCGCGCTGGTGTCTGCCTTGCCGGTGACGCAGCTGGCCGACTGGGAGCGGGAGAAGTTCGGGGCGAGGTCGGGGTGGGTGTCGTCGACGCCCGTGTCGATGACGCCGACGGTGACCTTGCGGCTGCCCGGGTTGATCTTCGAGGCCTTGTCGGCCCCGATGGCGGACATGTCCCACTGGAGGCTCTCCAGCGGCTCCTTGCCCGGCTTGGCGGCCTTGGCGGCGGCCAGCGCGTGGGACTTCGACAGCTTCAGCTTCTCGGGCTTGCCGACGTCCGTCGTGGCGGCCGGGGTGATGGGGGCGGTCCGGGTGGCTCCCGCCGACTCCACGCCGGGCACCGCGCGCAGCGCCTTGGCGAAGTCGGGGTTCTTGGAGTGCGCGACGATGACGCCGATCTTGTCGTACGACTCCACGATGCTGCCGCCGTTGCTGCCGACGGCCTTCTTCACCTGGGCGAGCGTGGCCCGCTCGGTGCCGGTGTTGACCACGTACGACAGCAGCGGGCCGTCCGTCCGCACCTTGGCCTGCGGGGCCTTCGCGGCCGGCGCGGCGGCCGTGGCGGTGCCCGGCAGGAAGCCGATCGACGCCGTCAGGGCCAGGCCGACGGGGAAGGCGAGAGCGGCGTGGCGGCGTCTCGGGCGCAGATGAGCCATGGGAACTCCACATCATCCGGGGAGCCGTCCGGGCACCAGGCGTGCCGGACGGGTACATGACGAGTGAAGCTAGCGCCGATCATGCGCGCTGAGCAATGAATTCCCCAAGAAAAAACGTCACATGCCCGCCGCAAGCCAAGGGAACCCGCCGCAAGCCAGGGGAAGGGGACAGTCCGTCCGCTCTCGCCCGGGTGCCGACACTTCGCCGGAGCCCTGCCCGGACCGCGCCGGCTCAGCCGCCGCCCCCGCGCAGGGCCTCGATGCTCAGCAGGGGCAGCGGCACCCGCGGCCCGTACCAGCGGCCCGCGGTGGGAACGACGGCCGGCCGGGCGGCGGGGGCGGCCGGTACGGGGGACGTCAACCTGATGATTCCGAACGGGCGTCGACCGGGGGACTGCGGCGGAGGCGGCGACTCGGTGCTCACGCCAGGTCAACGAGGCGGCGGGCGGCGGGTATTGCGCCGACCGGCCGCGCTGCGTCGTGCGACGTCCTCCCCCTGTCGCATACTGCGGTGTCCCTCTACGATGCGTGATCCGAATCACAGTCCATCGGATATCGGTCATCAAGCGCACCCCCCAACCCCACCGTCAGGAGAGGCCGTGGACTCAGAAGAGGTCGCGGAGACCCCACCCACCACAGCACACCCGGAGGGCACACCCGCCCATCCCGGCATCCCCGGTCAGCCCGACCGCTTCACCGCCGTCCAGGAGAGCGCGGAGTTCGGCGAACTGCGCCGGGCGCACCGCTCCTTCGCCTTCCCGCTGACCGTCGCCTTCATCGGCTGGTACCTGCTCTACGTCCTGCTGTCCAACTACGCCGGCGACTTCATGGGCACCACCGTGGCCGGGCACGTCAACGTCGCCCTCGTCCTCGGCCTCGCCCAGTTCGTCACCACCTTCCTCATCGCCTGGTGGTACGCGCGGCACGCCGCGGCCCGTATCGACCCCAAGGCGGAAGCCCTCAAGGCCCGTATGGAGGCCGCCGAATGACCGGCGCACCGACCGCCGCGCCCCTGCTCGCCGCCGCGAGCGGCGCGGGGGAGCACCGCACTCTGATCATCACCCTGTTCTCGGTCTTCGTCGCCATCACCCTGGGCATCACCGTCTGGGCCGGCCGGCAGACCAAGGGCGCCGACGACTTCTACGCCGGCGGCCGCTCCTTCACCGGCTTCCAGAACGGCCTCGCGATCTCCGGCGACTACATGTCCGCCGCCTCGTTCCTCGGCATCGCCGGCGCCATCGCCCTCTTCGGCTACGACGGCTTCCTGTACTCCATCGGCTTCCTCGTCGCCTGGCTGGTCGCCCTGCTGCTCGTCGCCGAGCCGCTGCGCAACTCCGGCCGCTTCACCATGGCCGACGTCCTCGCCCACCGGCTGAGGCAGCGGCCGGTGCGCACCGCCGCGGGCACCTCCACCATCGTCGTGTCGATCTTCTACCTGCTGGCCCAGATGGTCGGCGCGGGCGCCCTCGTGGCCCTGCTGCTGGGTGCGAGCGGCGAGGGGTCGCGGCGCTGGATCATCGCCCTGGTCGGGCTGGTCATGGTGCTGTACGTGACGATCGGCGGCATGAAGGGCACCACCTGGGTGCAGATCGTCAAGGCGGTCCTGCTCATCGCGGGCACCCTGCTGATCACCATCCTGGTGTTGAACAAGTTCGACTGGAACCTCTCCCAGCTGCTCGGCGCCGCGGCCGACAAGAGCGGCAAGGGCAAGGCGTTCCTGGAACCCGGACTCCAGTACGGCAAGGACGGCACGTCCAAGCTCAACTTCATCTCGCTGGGCATCGCGCTCGTCCTGGGCACGGCCGGCCTGCCGCACATCCTGATCCGCTTCTACACCGTGCCCACCGCCAAGGCCGCCCGGAAGTCGGTGAACTGGGCCATCGGCATCATCGGCGCGTTCTACCTGATGACCATCGCGCTGGGCTTCGGCGCCGCCGCCCTGGTCGGCTCCAAGACGATCATCGCCTCGAACGAGTCCGGCAACACCGCCGCGCCGCTGCTCGCCGAGGAGGTCGGCGGAGGTGCCGGCTCCACCGGCGGCGCCATCCTGCTCGCGGTCATCTCGGCCGTCGCCTTCGCCACCATCCTCGCGGTGGTCGCGGGCCTCACCCTCGCCTCCTCCGCCTCGTTCGCCCACGACCTGTGGGCCAACGTGATCCGCAAGGGGCGGACGAGCGAGAAGGAGGAGCTGCTCACCGCCAAGATCGCGGCCGTGGTGATCGGCGGCATCTCCATCGCGCTGGGCATCTTCGCCCACCGGCTCAACGCCGCCGCCCTCGTCGCCCTCGCCTTCGCCGTCGCCGCCTCGGCCAACCTGCCGACGATCCTCTACAGCCTGTTCTGGAAGCGCTTCACCACCCGGGGCGCCCTGTGGTCGATCTACGGCGGACTCGTCAGCTCCGTCACCCTGGTGATCTTCTCGCCGGTCGTCTCCGGCAACGAGAAGGCCCTCTTCCCCGGCATGAGCTTCGACTGGTTCCCGCTCGGCAACCCCGGCCTGGTCTCCATCCCGCTCGGCTTCCTGCTCGGCTGGCTGGGCTCGCTGCTCTCCCGCGAGGCCGCCGACCCGAAGAAGTACGCCGAACTGGAGGTCCGCTCGCTCACCGGCTACGGCGCGCACTGATTCGTATCGCGCGCTGATCCGTACGCCCTTGAGCGTCCCCCGAGCACCGGCGGTCCCGGAACTGTCGGTGCTCAGGGGGCATCGCGTACGCTGCGGGGATCGGCACCACAAGCGATCAACGGGAATCACCGGCCATCAGCGGGAGGGGCAGCGCCGTGCTCATCGACACCTACGGCCGCGTCGCCACCGACCTGCGGGTCTCCCTGACCGACCGGTGCAACCTGCGCTGCACCTACTGCATGCCCGAAGAGGGCCTCGCCTGGCTCGCCAAGCCCGAGCTGCTCACCGACGACGAGACCGTCCGCCTGGTGCGGATCGCCGTCACCCTGCTCGGCGTCACCGAAGTCCGCTTCACCGGCGGCGAACCGCTGCTCCGCCGCGGCCTGGTGGACATCGTCGAGCGCTGCGCCGCCCTCCGTGCCGACGGGGCCGACGGGGCCCGCCCCCGGCTGTCGCTCACCACCAACGGCATCGGCCTCGCCCGGAGCGCCGACGCCCTCAAGGCGGCAGGACTGGACCGCGTCAACGTCTCCCTCGACACCCTGCGCCCCGACGCCTTCGCCGCCCTCACCCGGCGCCGGCGCCACCAGGACGTCCTCGACGGCCTCGCCGCCGCCCGCGCCGCCGGCCTCGAACCCGTCAAGGTCAACACCGTGCTGATGCCGGGGCTCAACGAGGACGAGGCCCCCGACCTGCTCGCCTGGGCCGTCGAGAACGGCTACGAACTGCGCTTCATCGAACAGATGCCGCTGGACGCCCAGCACGGCTGGCGCCGCGAGCGGATGATCACCGCGGGCGACATCCTGACGAGCCTGCGCACCCGCTTCGACCTCACCCCCGAGCCCGGCCCCGAGCGCGGCTCCGCGCCCGCCGAGCGCTGGCTCGTCGACGGCGGCCCGGCCCGGGTCGGCGTCATCGGCTCCGTCACCCGCCCGTTCTGCGCGGCCTGCGACCGCACCCGGCTCACCGCCGACGGCCAGGTGCGCACCTGCCTGTTCGCCACCGAGGAGACGGACCTGCGGGGCGCCCTGCGCTCGGGGGCCGGCGACGAGGAGATCGCCGCGCTGTGGCGGCGGGCCATGCGCGGCAAGAAGGCGGGCTCGGGCCTCGACGACCCGGCGTTCCTCCAGCCGCGCCGCCCGATGTCCGCGATCGGCGGCTGACGCTTTCAGGAGCCGGTGCCCATCAGGAGCCGGTGCTCAGCCCTCCCGGGCCTCCCACTCCTCGAACCGCACCACGTCCTTGAGGAACCCGCGCAGCCCCAGGAAGTTCGCCAGGTGCTCACGGTGCTCGTCGCAGGCCAGCCAGGTCTTGCGGCGCTCGGGGGTGTGCAGCTTGGGGTTGTTCCACGCCAGCACCCACACCGCGGGAGCGCGGCAGCCCTTGGCGGAGCAGATCGGAGCGGTCTCAGGGAAGTTCACGCGTCAACTCTACGGAACCCCGGGGAACGCCCAGGCCGCTGACCTCGGCACGTCCCGCGGGCGTCCGGACACGACGATGCCGGGCAGCCACGGGGGAAGCCGCCCGGCATCGATCATTCGCTCCGACGGGGGATGCGGAGCGCCTACGAAGTATGTCACGGAGAGCCCCCTGAAGGGCACCGAAAGACATGATTGATTTGAGCTTTTCCTGAGCTTGCCCTTATCGGGCACGGGCGCCAAGCCTCAGTCCTGGCCGCCCTGTTGACCCACGCGACCGCTCCCATCAGCGGACTCCTCGGCTCCGGCGGGTCCGTGCGGCAGCGCCGGCCGCGTCGGCGCGGGGATGAACGTCCCGGGGAGCGAAGGGGCGTTCTCCCGGCCCGCGTTGGCGATGACGACCGCGATGTACGGCAGCAGTGCGCCCAGCACCAGCGTGCCGATCGCGACGTAACGCTCCACGTTCCAGAGCACCACGGTCAGGATGACGGAGAGCGTCCGGATCCCCATCGAGATCACGTAGCGGCGCTGCCGCCCACGCACGTCCTCGTTCAGTCCCTGGCGGGCCCCGGTGATCCGGAAGGTCTCCGTCTGCCCGCGCTTCCGCATCACATCCACCACCCGATTCGCCTCACTGCCTCCGGTGCGAACCGTTCCTCGTACCGGTGTGTACTCAACGTTACGCCGCGGCCTCCGCCGGGACGAGGGCGGGGCGGCTCCGGATTCGCCGCCGGGACGGCGCTCGACGTGCGGGGGACGGCGTGCGGAAGGCTTCGACGTGCGCCGGACGGGCGGCGGGCCGACACTGGCGTGAGCACGCTCCGCAGCGTCGCACGAGGAGGCGGCATGAACTGGTTGTGGGCCATCATCGTCGGTCTCGTTCTCGGCCTGATCGCCAAGGCGATCCTGCCGGGCAAGCAAGCGATCCCCATCTGGTTGACGATCATCTGCGGCATGATCGGCTCCCTGCTGGGCAACTGGGCGGCCACCGGGCTGGGCGTCCACCACACCAGCGGCATCGACTGGATCCGGCACCTGCTCCAGCTGGTCGGCGCCGTCATCGTCGTCGCCATCGGAGACCGGCTCTGGGCCGGGACGCGGGGCAGGCGGGGAGCGCGGACCTAGGGGGTGTCTGACGGATCTCCGCGGCGTCGCGGCGTCCGGCACGCACTCTCGCCGCACCGGCCGAAAGCCCACGTACGCCCAGTACGAGGGCTTCCGGCCGGCACGCCGAGAGCACGCACCGGACGCCGCTCCTTCCCCGCGGAGATCCGTCAGACACCCCCTAGGGCTCCGCGCGACGCCACCGCCCCCGGGAACGGGTGCGGGCGGACCGGAGGACCGGCCCGCCCGCACCCGTTCGGCGGTGACTACAGCCCGCGGAGCTCCGCGATCCGCCGGCCCGTCTTCAGGTAGACGGACCCCGTCGCCGAAAGACCGGCACCCGACAGCAGCTCGGGCACCACCTCGGCCAGCGGACGGATCGCGTCCGCCTCGGCCAGCACGATCGCCTGCTGCCCGCCGTCGGTCTCGACGACCAGCCGCAGACCGTTCTGCTTGGCGACCCGGCGCGCGGCCGAGGCGCTCGGCTGGAAGCCCAGCACCTTGCTGAGCACCGCCGTGACCGGCTCGGCGCCGTGCTCGGCCACCTCGACCACCGGCAGGTCGCCGACGTCGGTGAAGGTCTTCTTCGAGAACTGCGCGACGAAACCGGCGCGCGCGGCCATCGCCGCCTCGACCCCGTACAGGGCCGCGACGACCTCACCGGCCAGGACCTTCTTCAGGTCCATCGGGTGCAGCGAACGCTCCCCGACCCGGCCGAGCGCGAGCGCGATCTCCGCGTCCGTCCACTCGGTCCACGCCTTCAGGTACGGCTCCATCAGCCGGTCCGGCACCGACATGATCTTGCCGAAGACGTCGTCGGCGGTCGCGGTCAGACCCACGTAGTTGCCCTTGGACTTGGACATCTTCGCGCCGGTGCCGTCGGTGCCCTCGATCAGCGGCATCGTCACCACCAGCTGCGGACGCTGCCCGCGCAGCTCCATCAGCTTGCGGCCCATCTGCAGGTTGAGCAGCTGGTCGGCGCCGCCCAGCTCCACGTCGCAGTCCAGCGCCACCGAGTCCAGGCCCTGCGCGATCGGGTACAGCAGCTCCGACATGGTCAGGCCCGAGCCCGCGGCGAGGCGGTTGCGGAAGTCCTCGCGCTGCAGCAGCGTCGAGACCGGCACCTGGTTGAGCAGGCCCAGCAGCTCCGGGAACGTGTACGGGGCCAGCCACTCGCTGTTCTGGACGAAGCGGACCTTCTCGAAGTCGAAGAAGGGCCGCACCTGCTCGCGGTAGCCCGCGAGGTTCTTCTCGATGTCGTCGTCGGTCAGCGGCGGGCGCTCGGCCGTCCGGCCCGTCGGGTCGCCGATCTTGGCGGTGAAGTCGCCGATCAGCAGCGAGACGTCGTGGCCCATCCGCTGGAAGCGGTTGAGGACGATCATCGGCACGGTGTGGCCGAGGTGCACGTCGGCCGCGGTCGGGTCGATGCCCAGCTTGATGTGCAGGCCCTTGCCGGCGGCCCGGCGCTCGTCGATCCGCTCGGCCAGCTTGTCGGTGCCGGGCAGCACCTCCACCGCACGGCCGGCGATCAGCTCCGCCTGCTCCCGCGCCGAGAGGTCCGACAGGTCCAGATAACGCCGCGCCTTGGTCTCGGTGAGCAGCTGCTCCACGGTCGAGTCGAGGGAGAGGTCCTGCGCGAGGAGCTCACTGGCGCGGGCGACGGATTCGCCGAGGCGTGTCATGGCGTTCCTGAGATCTGTAGCGGACGGTTGGTCCCCGGCACCCGGCGGGCACAGGGGGCGGAACAGGTTGGGTCGTGCGCCAGTCTATTCGGCCGCACGCGCGACGACCCCGTCCCTACCGCCCCTCCGTCCCCGCTCACACTCCCTTTCCTCCCTGCTCACACTCCTTTGCCTCCCCGCTCACACCCCCCTGCTCACCGAGCTCATGTGGAAGTCGGGCACCCGCAGCGCCGGCATCGCCGCGCGCGGGCAGTCCTTGGCCAGGTCGCGCGGCACCGTGCGCTCGGTGCGGCCCGCCTCCACCGCCCGGGACAGCAGGTCCACCGGCGACTCGTTGAACCGGAAGTTGTTCGCCTCGCCGACGACCTCACCGTCCCGCACCAGCAGGACGCCGTCCCGCGTCAGCCCGGTGACCAGCAGCGACGCCGGGTCCACCTCGCGGATGTACCAGAGCGAGGTGAGCAGCAGCTCGGGCCCGTCGTGCCCGCTCGCGGCCACCATCTCCTCCAGCGACCGGGTCCCGCCCGCCTCCAGGATCAGGTTGTCCGTGTACGGCGCGACGGGCAGGCCCGTCAGCTCGGCGGTGTGCCGGCCGGCGGTCAGCCGCTCCAGCACCCCGTCGCGGATCCAGTCCGTCGCCCCCAGCGGCAGCCCGCTGTCGAAGACCGACAGCCGGGTGTCCGCCCCGTCCGTCAGCACGAACGGCGCGCACTCCAGGCCCGGGGCGGACGGGTCGCTGCGCAGCGTCAGCGGCAGCCCGGACAGCTTCTCGCCCACCCGCGTCCGACCGCTCACCCGCGTCGGCCCGCCCGGCCCGCCACCGTCTCGTCCGTCACCGCCGCTTCCGCCCCCGCCACCCGGCCGCCCGAACACCGTCCGGCCCTCCGCCGCGTCCCGGGCGTCCGCCCGCAGCTGCTGGTAGCACAACAGATCCGCCACGGCCGTCGGCGGCAGCAGCGTCGGGTACCGCCCGGCGGGCAGCTCACTGCGGCCCCGGGCCGCCCAGGCCAGCCGCCGGGCCAGCTCCGCGTCCAGCAGGCGCGGATCGACGTCCGCGAACGCGTCGGTGGCCCGCGACAACCACGCCGAACGGGGATCGCGCACGTCCTTGGCGTTCAGCTCCACCCGGCCCATGGGCTGGTCGTGCCGCAGCCGCAGCCCCGTCGAGGTGCCCAGATAGGAGGTGACCGTCTGGTGCCGGGCGTAGCCGTACAGCTCGCGGCCCTCGGCCCGGGCGCGGGCGAAGGACTCGCCGAGGGCCGGGGCGAACGCGTCGAAGACGGCGGCGGACGTCTCGGCCGGCGGGTCCTCGAACGCGGGGGAGTGCGGCACGCCCGTCACCAGCGGCCGCGCGTCGTCGGCGGGCCCCGCCCCGCGCGCGGCCTCCTCGGCGGCCCGCACCAGCGGCTCCACGTCGTCGGCCGTCACCGCCGAGCCCGACACCACACCCGCGGCCGTACCCTGCCCGCCCGCCACGGTCGCGATCACGGTCACCGCGCGCCCGCGCGCGGTGCCGTTGGTGGTCAGCGCGTTGCGCGCCCAGCGCAGATCGGCCGACGAGCGCTCGGCGACGACCACCGCGCAGCCGTCCGCGCGGGAGAGCGAGAGGGCCCGCTCCACGAGCTCCTGCGGCCTGTTCCGACGTGCTGTCACGTGTGGGCTCCCCTCGTCGTCGACCCGGTTCCGTACGATCCGCCGCCGCGCCTCACCGGCCCGCCTCCCGCACCGTGTTGAGCACGTTCACCCCGCGGAAGAGCGCCGACGGGCAGCCGTGCGACACCGCCGCGACCTGCCCCGGCTGCGCCTTGCCGCAGTTGAACGCCCCACCCAGCACATACGTCTCCGGGCCGCCCACCGCGCTCATCGACCCCCAGAAGTCCGTGGTGGTCGCCTGGTACGCCACGTCGCGCAGCTGCCCGGCGAGCCGCCCCCGCTCGATCCGGAAGAAGCGCTGCCCGGTGAACTGGAAGTTGTACCGCTGCTGGTCGATCGACCAGGACCGGTTGCCGACGACGTAGATCCCGCGGTCCACGCCCGCGATCAGCTCCTCGGTCGACGGCCCGTCCGGCGCGGGCCGCAGCGAGACGTTGGCCATCCGCTGGACCGGGATGTGCGACGGCGAGTCGGCGTACGCGCAGCCGTTGGACCGGCCGAGGCCGTGCAGCCGGGCGATCCGGCGGTCGAGCTGCCAGCCGACCAGGATCCCGTCCCTGACGATGTCCCACGACTGGGCGGCCACCCCCTCGTCGTCGTAGCCGACGGTCGCCAGGCCGTGCTCGGCCGTCCGGTCGCCGGTGACGTTCATCAGCGGCGAGCCGTAGACGAGCGTCCCCAGCAGGTCCGGGGTGGCGAACGAGGTGCCCGCGTACGCCGCCTCGTAGCCGAGCGCCCGGTCCAGCTCGGTGGCGTGGCCGATGGACTCGTGGATGGTCAGCCAGAGGTTGGACGGGTCGATGACCAGGTCGTACGCGCCGGGCCGCACGCTCGGCGCGCGGACCTTCGCCGCCAGCAGCTCCGGCAGCTCGGCCAGCTCCGCGTCCCAGTCCCAGCCCGTGCCCGTCAGGTACTCCCAGCCGCGGGCCGTCGGCGGGGCGAGGGTGCGCATCGACTCCACGCCGCCTGCCGGGTCCACGGCCACCGCCGTCAGCTGCGGGTGCGTCCGGACGCGCTGCTGGGTGGTGACCGTGCCCGCCGTGTCCGCGTAGAACTTGTTCTCGTGGATGGCCACCAGGGACGCGTCGGCGTGCGCGACCCCGTCGGCGGCCAGCAGCCGGGCGCTGTAGTCGGCCAGCAGGGCGGTCCGCTCGGCGGCCGGTACGCCGAACGGGTCCCGTTCGTACGGCGACACCCAGGTCCGGTCCGCGTACACCGGCTCGTCCGCCAGCTCCACGCGGTCGCCGGAGCCGGCCGCTGCGGTCACCTTCCCCGCCAGCCGGGCCATGGCCACGGCCTGGCCGGCCACCCGGGCGGCGGCGTCCATCGACAGCTCCGTCCCGGCGGCGAAGCCCCAGGCGCCGCCGTGCACCACGCGGACGGCGTACCCCTGGTCCGTGGTGTCCGCCGAGCCCGCGAGCCGGGCGTCGCGCAGCCGCCAGGAGGCGTTGCGCACCCGCTCCAGGCGGAAGTCGGCGTGGTCGGCGCCCAGCGCGCGGGCGCGGGCCAGGGCGGCGTCGGCGAGGGGGCGCAGGGGGAGTGCGAGGAAAGACGCGTCGATGGCGTGCGGCACGGAACCTCCCGGGGTCGTCGCCGAGCATCATGCCCACCCGCCGGTGCCCTTCCGCGGGAGATCCGGGAGATTCTGTAGAGATCCGACAGCGACCGGCCACGCCGCCTGTCAGTGCCCGATTGTCGCCCCGGCGACCTCTACCGATACGTTCATGTAGTCCAGCTCCGTCCCTGTACGGATTCGTCAACGGAAGGGTGATCCTTTGAGCCGCTCGGTTCTCGTCACCGGAGGAAACCGGGGCATCGGCCTCGCCATCGCGCGCGCGTTCGCCGACGCGGGCGACAAGGTCGCCGTCACCTACCGCTCGGGCGAGCCCCCGGCCGACTTCTTGGCCGTCAAGTGCGACATCACGGACCCGGAGCAGGTCGAGCAGGCGTTCAAGGAGATCGAGGAGAAGCAGGGCGCGGTCGAGGTGCTGGTGGCCAACGCCGGCGTCACCCGCGACCAGCTGCTGCTCCGCATGTCCGAGGAGGACTTCACCTCGGTGGTGGAGACCAACCTCACCGGGACGTTCCGCGTCGTCAAGCGCGCCTCCCGGCCCATGCTCCGCGCCCGCAAGGGCCGCGTCGTGCTGATCTCCTCCGTGGTGGGCCTGCTGGGCTCGGCCGGGCAGGCGAACTACGCGGCGTCCAAGGCCGGCCTCGTCGGCTTCGCCCGTTCTGTCGCCCGCGAGCTGGGTTCCCGGAACATCACCGTCAACGTCGTCGCCCCCGGTTTCGTGGACACCGACATGACGCGCGTGCTCAGCGACGAGCAGCGCGCGGGGATCGTGGCCAACGTTCCGCTGGGCCGCTACGCGCAGCCCGAGGAGATCGCCGCCTCGGTCCGCTTCCTCGCCTCCGAAGAGGCCGCATACATCACCGGAGCCGTCATTCCTGTCGACGGCGGATTGGGCATGGGTCACTGAACGCCATGAGTGGAATCCTCGCAGGCAAGCGCATCCTGGTCACGGGTGTCCTCACCGAGCAGTCGATCGCCTTCCAGGCCGCGAAGGTGGCCCAGAACGAGGGCGCCGAGGTCGTCCTGACCGGCTTCGGCCGGCTCTCCCTGGTCGAGCGCATCGCCAAGCGGCTCCCGAAGCCGGCGCCGGTGATCGAGCTGGACGTCAGCAACCAGGAGCACCTGGACGGCCTGGCCGCCAAGGTACGCGAGCACATCGGCGACGACGTGCCCCTCGACGGCATCGTGCACTCGATCGCCTTCGGCCCCCAGGGCGCCTTCAACTTCCTCGACGCCACGTGGGAGGACGTCTCCACGGCCGTCCAGGTCTCGGCGTACTCCTACAAGTCGCTGGCCATGGCCCTGCTGCCGCTGATGCGCGAGGGCTCCTCCATCGTCGGCCTCACCTTCGACGCCCAGATCGCCTGGCCGAAGTACGACTGGATGGGCGTCGCCAAGGCCGCCCTCGAGGGCACCAACCGCTACCTCGCCCGCGACCTGGGCCCCAAGGGCATCCGCTGCAACCTGGTCTCGGCCGGCCCGATCAAGTCCATGGCCGCCAAGTCCATCCCGGGCTTCGAGGAGCTCGCGGACGTCTGGAACCACCGCGCCCCCATCGGCTGGGACCTGGCCGACCCGGAGCCTGCGGGCCGCGGCGTCGTGGGCATGCTGTCGGACTTCTTCCCGCGGACGACGGGGGAGATCGTGCACGTCGACGGCGGCGTGCACATGATGGGTGCCTGACGCTTCGGGCACACACAAGGGCCGCGGACCGGGAAACCGGCCCGCGGCCCTTTTGCCAGCCCGTCCGGCGGGTGAGGACGCGCGCCGCCGGCGCGCTCGGGGGGTGCGGGGGCTCGCCCCCGCAGAAACGGTGAAAGGGCGGGACTGGGGCACCCCCGACCGGGGCGCGCAGCGCCCCGAGTCGAGAACCGGGCCGCTCACCCCCACACTGGGAGAACCGGGCCGCCCGGGACCCCCCCAGGGAACGGCCGTGGGAGGAGGAGCCGGCCGTGATACGCATACGCATCGCCACGACGAAAGCAGCCGCCCTGCTCCTGACGGCAACAACCCTGGCGGCCCCCGCCGCCGCCGGCACACCACCCGCCCCCCACCAAGAAGCCGAGTGCCACACCAGAATCCGCGGCTCCCACGCCACAGCGGACTGCTACAACGGCAACGCCACCCCCGACCGAGTCCAGCTGCACCTCCGCTGCGCCCACTGGTGGGACCCGGCCATGGACACCGCCCCGGCAGCCGTCGACCCGACCCGGCACGTCACCCTCTCCCAGCGCTGCTGGCTACGCATACGGGAGGCGTGGGTGAGTCACACACCCGGTTGACCGCCGTGCCCGCCCCGCGACACGTAGGGATGCTCACCGGCCTCCGCGGCGGCCGCCGCCGCGTCCCCGGCCCGGATGGCGTCGACCAGCCGGCCGTGGTCGGTCAGCGTCTGGGGCCGCGGCCCGGCGCCGACGTCCGCGCGGAGGAACTCCCGGACGACGAAGCCGAGATCGGCGTAGAGCGCGGCGAGCACGTCGTTGTGCGCGGCGGCGACGACGGCGGTGTGGAACGTCGCGTCGGCCTCGACGAACCGCTCGAGATCCCCCGACCGCCAGGCTTCCGCCCGCCGCTCGAGCAGCAGCTCCAACTGGTCGAGATCCGCCGGAGTCCGCCGCTCCGCGGCCAGAGCGGCAGCCTTGGTCTCCAGGGCGCTGCGCAGCTCGGCGACGTGCCGGGGCTCGGCCCGGGCGAAGCGCCGGCTCATCACCCCGGCCAGCTCGCTGGTGGCGACGACGTAGGTGCCGGAGCCCTGCCGGATCGCGAGCAGCCCGTTGTGCGCGAGGGCGCGCACGGCCTCCCGGACGGTGTTGCGGGCGACGCCGAGCCGTTCGACGAGCTCCGGTTCGGTGGGGATGCGGGAGCCGACCGGCCACTCGCCGGAGGTGATCTGGGTCCGCAGCTGGGCGATGACCTGATCGACGAGGGGGGCCTTGTGAGGCGAGGTCAGCGGCATGGCACTCCATTCATCCCATGATTCTATGATTGGCTGTATGACGGGTGCACCGGGCAAGGAGCCCACGACGGCCACAACCTCCGACGGAACGTCCCACCGCATCGTGACAGGGACCGCACGCCGGTCCCCTTCCCCTTGGCCGCGGCGGCTCCTCGCCCTCGGCCTGGTGCTGGCGGCCGTCAACCTCCGGCCCACCATCACCAGTCTCGGCTCCCTGATGGAGGAGGTTCGCGACGGACTCGGCATGAGCGGCACCGTCGCCGGACTGCTCACCTCCATCCCCTCCCTCTGCTTCGCCCTCCTCGGCCCCGCCGCCCCTCGGCTGGCCCGCCGCCGGGGCCCGGCGGCCGTCGTCTGCGCCGGGCTCGTCACCGTCGCCGTCGGCCTGGCGCTGCGTCCGTTCGCGGGCGGGGTCGTGGGGTTCCTGCTGCTCAGCGCGGTGGCGCTGGCCGGGATCGCGGTGGGCAACGTGCTGATGCCGGTCGTGGTCAAGCGCTGGTTCCCGGACCGCGTCGGCCCGATGACCGGCCTGTACTCGATGGCCCTCACCGGCGGCGCGGCCGTCACCGCGGCCGGCACGGTGCCGCTGGCGGACGCGATGGGCGGCGGCTGGCGGCCGGGCCTCGCCGTGTGGGCGCTGCTCGCCCTGGCCGCCGCGCTCGCCTGGGCGGCCATCGCCCGCCGGCCGGGGGAACGGCCGGGAGGCACCGCGCAGGCGGACGAGAGCACCGGACGAGACGACGCCGGACGAGACGGCAGAGCCGCCACAGACACCACCACCGACACCGCCGCCACCACCACCGCAACCCCGCGCATCACCAGCAGCCCCACCGCCTGGGCCATGGCCGTCTTCTTCGGTCTCCAGGCCACCGGCGCGTACATCACCATGGGCTGGATGCCCCAGATCTTCCGTGACGCGGGCGTCTCGGCCTCGACCGCCGGGCTGCTGGCGGCGGTGACGATGCTGATGGGCGTTCCGTTCTCCTTCCTGCTGCCCCGCCTCGCGGCCCGGATGCGGACCCAGGGTCCCCTGGTGGTGGCCCTGGTGGTGTGCGGTCTGGTGGGGTACGCGGGGCTGTGGCTCGCCCCGGTGGGCGGCTCCTGGGCCTGGGCGGTGCTGCTCGGCATCGCCAACAGCTCCTTCCCGCTGGCCCTGACGATGATCGGGATGCGCGCGCGGACCGGCGGCGGCGTCGTCCGGCTGTCCGCGTTCGCGCAGAGCGTCGGATACCTGATCTCCATTCCCGGCCCGCTGCTGGTCGGCCGGCTGTACCAGCAGACGGGCGGCTGGGGCCTGCCGATCGCGCTGCTTGCCGCGCTGATGGTGCCGCAGGCCGTCGCGGGGGTGCTGGCCGGCCGGAACAGGAGCGTGGAGGACGAGTTCCGGGCCCGCTGAGCCGAGCGCCGACCCCGGTGTCCAGCCGGGGGCGGGGGCTGCGACACTGGTCCCATGCCCGTCCTCGAACCCAACCCCCAGAACGGTCAGAAGAAGCTTCTGACCATCCTCGGCGCGATGCTCGGCATCACCGTCGTCATCGGCATCATCGCCACCTTCGCCGCCGGCTGACGGTCGGTTGGTCGCAGCCCCGGCCCACCCGGCTGCCCACCCGGCCCACCCGCGAACGACGTCCTCGGGGGTGGGGTTAACCCCCGTCCCCTAGGGGGTGTACCTCCGGGAAGAGTGGGTGGCTTTCCGGATGGGATCTCAGGGGTCCCGCTCCGTAGATTCGTAGTGCACCGCGACGCGGCGGTGCACCGGACCCACGGAGGGGATCATGCTCGCCGGCAGGCACACCCGTACCCGAGGCACCACGCGGACCAGCCTTCCGTGGTGGGCCGCGGCCCTGCCCGCCCTGGCCTTCACCGCGCTCTTCGTCCTGCTGGCCGTTCCCGTCCCGGAGGCGTCCGCGGCCCCGGCGGCGGACGGCGACCGGGTGGCCGGGCCGAGCCCCGTCGCCCAGGTCGTCCGCGTCGCCCGGGACACCCTGGACCGCTGGATACCCTGAAGCGTTACCCCGAGGAGGGCAAGCCTCCCAACACCCCGAGCCTCGCGGCTGGTTTCATGCGAAGCTGGACGGCATGAGCGCCGACATGACCCGCAGGATCGTCCTCTTCCGCCACGCCAAGGCCGAATGGTCCGACGTCGACGACCACGAGCGACCGCTCGCCGACCGCGGGCGCAAGGACGCTCCCGTCGCGGGCCGCTGGCTCGCCGGCTCGGGTGTCGTCCCCGACCTGGCCCTGTGCTCGACAGCGGCCCGCACCCGCGAGACCTGGAAGCTCGCCGTCCCCGAGCTTCCCCAGCGCCCCCGGACGGTGTACGAGGAGCGGCTCTACGAGGCCTCGCTCGGTGAGCTGATCGCCCTGCTCAACGAGGTGTCCGACGAGGTGGGCGACGTGATCGTCGTGGGCCACAACCCGGGCATGCACGCCCTGGCGGACGCCCTGTCGGGCGAGGCCGAGGGAGACCTGCTGGCCCGGATGAACCGTTCGGGGTACCCCACCTCGGCCATCGCGGTGATCACCTTCACCGGTTCCTGGAAGAGCGTCGAACACGGGGTCGGCCGGCTGGTCGCCTTCTGGGCGCCGCACGCCTGACGAGCACCTGGCAAGCGACTGCCAAGCGACTGGCAAGCAACCGGCAAGCACCTGGCGCGCGCCGGGGGAGCGGACGGGTGACGCCGCGCGGCGTCACTCGTGCGTGTTCGCCGCCTCGACCTCTTCACGGGTGACGCCCAGCAGATACAGCACGGTGTCCAGGAACGGCACGTTCACCGCCGTATGGGCCGCCTCGCGCACCACCGGCTTGGCGTTGAACGCCACGCCGAGACCGGCCGCGTTGAGCATGTCGAGGTCGTTGGCGCCGTCGCCGATCGCCACCGTCTGGGCGAGCGGCACCCCGGCCTCGGCGGCGAACCGGCGCAGCAGCCGCGCCTTGCCCGCCCGGTCGACGATCTCGCCGGTGACCCGGCCGGTCAGGCTGCCGTCCACGATCTCCAGGGTGTTGGCCGAGGCGAAGTCGAGCCCCAGCCGCTCCCGCAGGTCGTCCGTGACCTGGGTGAACCCGCCGGACACCACGCCCACCTGGAAGCCCAGCCGCTTCAGGGTGCGGATCAGCGTCCGGGCGCCCGGCGTGAGCCGGACCTCCGCGCGCACCTTGTCCACCACCGACTCGGGCAGCCCCTTCAGGAGCGCCACCCGCGCGTGCAACGACTGTTCGAAGTCCAGCTCGCCCCGCATCGCCCGGGCGGTCACCTCGGCCACCTCGGCCTCGCAGCCCGCGTGGGCCGCGAACAGCTCGATGACCTCGTCCTGGATGAGCGTCGAGTCGACGTCCATCACCACGAGGCGCTGTGCCCGCCGCTGCAGACCGGCCGCCACGACGGCCACGTCCACCCCGAGCTTCGCGGCCTCTATCGCCAGCGCGGTGCGCAGCTCCTCCGTCCCGGCGCCCGAGACCGCGAACTCCACCGCCGTCACGGGATACTTGGCGAGGCGGAAGATACGGTCGATGTTGCCGCCGGTGCCGGTGATGCGGGCCGCGATGGCGGCCGCGGACTCCGCGGTGAGCGGGTGCCCCAGCACCGTGACGTGGGAACGGCCCGTGCCGCGCGGCCTGTTGTCGCCCCGGCCCGAGATGATCTCCGTCTGGAGATGCATGGACTCGGCCCAGCTGTGCACCGTCGCCCGCAGCGCGCCTTCGGCGGCGGCGCCTCCGGCGGGCGCGGTGACCAGCGCGCACAGGGTGATCCGGCCCCGGGTGACGACCTGTTCGATGTCCACGACGTCGACCGCGTAGGCGGCGAGCGTGTCGAAGAGGCCGGCGGTGATGCCCGGCCGGTCCTTTCCGAAGATCTTGACGAGGAGAGTGGGCACGTCGTCACCGGCGGCGGGGGTGACGGGCGGGGGCAACGGTGCGCTCATGGTCCCTCTACCGTATCCGGTGCGCCGGAGGCGGTCGCAGGGGGAGGCGGACAGCGGGGTGACTGTTCACCGCGCGGCTACCGCCGCGGCGGCCGCCCGTCCGGCCCCGGCCACCCCCGGGGTGCGGGAGGCGGAGGAGGCGGCGGGGGCGGGGTCCCGTACGGACGGCGGGGACGCTCCGGCGGCGGCCCGGCGGGCCGGGGCGCGCCCCGCGAGCCGGAAGAGGGCCCGGAAGAGGAGCCGGAAGGACCGGCGGAAGAGCCCGGTACGGGACCGGCCGAGGTGGTCGCCGAGGGGTCGACCCGGGAGCCCGCCCCGGATCCCGGCGGCGGACCCGGACGGGGTCCGGGCCGCGGGCGCAGATAGGGATTGGTCTCGTCCCGCGCCGGACGGTAGCCGGGCGACGGCCGATGCGGCCCGGGCACGTCCTCCGCCGCCCCGCCGGCCGGGCTCCCCGACACACCGGGGCGCTCGTGCCCGTACCCCTGCCCCCGCCCTTCCCCGGAACCGCCCCGCCCGTGCCCGTAAGCGGAACCATCGCCCCCGGAACCGCCCCGCCCACGCCCGCCTCCCGGACGCTCCCCCCGCGCGTACCCCGCCGCCCCCCGCCCCGCGGCCCCCGTGGCGCAGGCGAGCAGCCCGCCCGCCGTCCCGGCCGCCAGGCCCCACGCCGCGCCCAGCACCGCCGCGAGGAACCCGTTCCCCCGCAGGTCGAGCCCGGCGCCCACGGCGTCGACGCCCAGCACCGACAGCCCGGCGTCCACCCGCACCCGCGTCGCCAGCGCCAGCAGCGGCAGCGCCACGGCCGTCACCGCGCCCAGCGCGAGGCCGCACCCGCCCGCGTACGCAACCGCGCTCCGCGCCCCCCGCGGCGTCCGGACCGTGGTGACGACCCCGGCCAGCAGCAGGGCCACCGCGCAGGCGACCGCCAGCAGCCACACCCGCCCGTCGTACTCGGCCAGCCGGGCCACCGTGACCGGCCGGTCGGTGCCCGCGGCCAGCAGGTCGTCCAGCGGATCCGGCAGCACCTTCGTCAGCGTTCCCTCGGCCCGGCCGTGCCAGGGGACGAAGAGGCCGAGGGGCAGCCCGAGCCACACCCCGTTCGGTGCCCCGAGCAGCGCGCCGCCGGCCACCCGCCGGGGATGGTCGTCACCGGCCGCCGCGACCAGCGCCGCGGCCCAGCCCGCGGCGACGGCCAGCACGAGGACCGCGCACAGCGCCGACGCCGCCGGCCGCACGGTCCGGTGCAGGGCGCCGGCGCCGCGCGGCAGCGGAGCCCGGCGCGCGACGAGCACCGCGACCAGCAGCACCGCCGCCACCCAGACCGCGCCGCCGAGCAGGGAGGGCCCGGTCCGTACCGAGAAGCCGACGTCCGCCTTGGCGCGGGCGAGCCCGGCCAGCCGGTCGGCGAGGCCGCCGCCGATGTCCCCGATGTCGCCGACGCCGGGAATCTCCAGTTTCGGAAGCTTGGGACCGCTGTCCACCGCGTCGCCGAGCCCGAGTCCTTCCCCCTGGAAGGTGAGGGTGGAGGAGCCGGCCCAGGCCAGCCCGCCGAGCAGCAGCAGGAACACCGCGGCCACCGCCCCCGCGCGGACGGCGAGTTCGCGGCCGCCGACCACCGGCCCCGCCGCCCGCAGCGACCGGGCGAACGACCAGCCGAGCACGAGGGCGCCCACCAGGCTCACCCCCAGCGGCGTCAGCTCGATGGCGGTGTGCGCGTCGGCGCCCCGGATGCCGAACGCCTCCAGCGCCCCCGACGGCGATACGGATCCGCCGACCGCGAGCACGGTCACCGCGGCCGTCATCGGCCCCAGCTCCCCGGCCGCGTCCGCGCCCAGGAGGTGCAGCCCCAGGGCCGCCACCCCCGCCATGGCCAGGAACGCCCAGCCCACCCCCGCCACCGCGAAGACGATCATGCGGACGCCCGGCGCCGGACGCCGTTCCCTGGTGATGGTCATCACGGCCCCCCGGTCCGTCCCCGCCCCGGCCCCCGGCCCCGGGAGTGAGTGACTCCCGGGCGGCCGTGGGTGATTACCACTCTCCGGTGGTGTTTCCGGCCCGTCAACGGCGCCCGGAAAGCGGGGGGCGCCAGTCCCCGACTTTCGATCGGGGACTGTGCCTGAAATAGTTCCTCCCGATGTTCGCCATCCCTAGACTCCCTGTGCAGGGGGTACATCGGGGGACAAGTAGTGGGGCATGGAGTGCCTGAACTCGTACTGGAATTGAATGGACAGACCTGGACGCTCGACCCGTCCCGGTCGTACACCCTCGGACGCGATCCGCAGGGCGACATGGTGCTGGAGGACGCCAGGGTCTCGTGGCGCCATGCCATCGTCCGCTGGAACGGGCGCAGTTGGGTGCTCGAGGACCAGGGCAGCACCAACGGCACCTATGCCCAGGGGCAGCGGGTCCACCAGGTGGAGATCGGCCCCGGCTCGGTCGTCCACCTGGGCAACGCGACCGACGGCCCGCGGCTGAGCGCCGCCGGTGCCGGTGCCGCGCCCGCCGGTGACCTGTACAGCGCGCAGACCGCGTTGGCGGCCCAGCCGGGCCACGCGGCGCCGGCGCCGCAGCAGCAGGCCCCGGGCATGTGGCAGCAGCCCCCGCAGGGCGGACCCCAGCAGTACCAGCAGCAGCCGCAGTACCAACAGCCCCACGGCGGCTGGCAGCAGCCGCAGGCCGCCCAGGCGCCCTGGCAACAAGCGCAGCAGGCCCAGCAAGCACAGCAGCCGGGACAGGCGGGGCACGCCCAGCAGGCACAGCACGCCCCGCACGCGCAGCAGCCGCCGCAGCAGGCCCAGCCGCACATCCCGCACCAGGCGTCCTCGCCGGAGCGGGGCCGGCCGTCGCAGGGCGGGGCCGCCGGCGCGTCACCCGTCCACGGCGACCGCAGCCCGACCACGTTCCACCAGCTCGCCCAGGGCCGCGTGATGCGCATCGGTCGTGCCCTGGAGAACGAGCTGGTCGTCGCCGACCTCCAGGTCTCCCGGTACCACGCCGAGTTCCGGGCCACCCCCGACGGCCGGTTCGAGATCGTCGACCTGGGCAGCCACAACGGCACCTACGTCAACGGTCAGCCGGTCCGCCAGCAGGTCATCGGCCCCCAGGACATCGTCGGCGTCGGTCACTCCACGTTCCGGCTCGTCGGCGACCGGCTGGAGGAGTTCGTCGACACCGGCGACGTCTCCTTCTCGGCCCGCCACCTGACCGTCACCGTGGACGGCGGCAAGCAGATCCTCAAGGACGTCTCCTTCGGCGTCCCCGAGAAGTCGCTGATCGCCGTCATCGGCCCGTCGGGCTCCGGCAAGTCCACCCTGCTCAAGGCGCTGACCGGTTACCGGCCGGCCAACCAGGGTGACGTCCTCTACGACAACCGGAACCTGTACAAGCAGTTCGCCGAGCTGCGGCAGCGCATCGGTCTGGTCCCGCAGGACGACATCCTGCACAAGGAGCTCACCGTCCGGAAGGCGCTCCGGTACGCGGCCAAGCTCCGCTTCCCCGGCGACACCGCGCCCGCCGAGCGCGAGGCCCGCATCGACGAGGTCCTCCGCGAGCTCAAGCTCGACGTCCACAAGGACAAGAAGGTCACCTCCCTCTCCGGCGGCCAGCGCAAGCGCGTCTCCGTCGCCCTGGAGCTGCTGACCAAGCCGTCGCTGATCTTCCTGGACGAGCCCACCTCGGGCCTCGACCCGGGCATGGACCGCGACGTGATGCAGCTGCTGCGCGGCCTCGCCGACGACGGCCGTACGGTCCTGGTGGTCACCCACTCCGTTGCCGAGCTGGCCCTCTGCGACAAGCTGCTGGTCATGGCGCCCGGCGGCTCCGTCGCCTACTTCGGCCCGCCGGAGGAGGCGCTCAACTTCTTCGGCTACGAGACCTGGGCGGACGTCTTCTCGGCGTTCGAGAACTACCGCGACTACGACTGGGCGGGCCGCTGGAAGGGCTCGCAGCACTACCAGATGTACGCCGCGGACATCGACGCAGTCGCCCCGCAGTCGGTGCACGTCCAGCCGCAGATGGTCCGGCCGCCCAAGGCCCAGAGCTGGGGCTCCCAGCTCTGGACGCTGATGCGCCGCTACATCTCGGTCATCGCCTCCGACCGTGGCTTCATGGGCCTGATGCTCATCCTGCCCGCCGTCCTCGGCGGCGTGAGCTGTGTGATCCCGTCCGACTACGGGCTCTCGGCGCCGCCCAAGGGTCACAACCAGGACGCCGGCACGATCATGCTGATCCTCGCGGTCGGCATGTGCTTCTCCGGAGCCGCCAACTCCGTCCGTGAGCTCATCAAGGAACGGGTGATCTACGAACGGGAACGGGCGGTCGGCCTCTCCCGGTCCGCCTACCTGATGTCCAAGGTCATCGTGCTGGGCGCGATCACCGCGCTGCAGGGCGTGATCATCTGCGCCATCGGCTTCTCCGTCCGGAAGCTGCCCACCGAGGGCCTGATCCTCAAGGCGCTCCCGGCCGCCGAGCTCTGCCTGGTGATCATCGCGCTGGGCTTCACGTCCATGATGATCGGCCTGGTGATCTCCTCCCTGGTGAAGACCGCGGAGAAGACCATGCCGCTGCTGGTCATGTTCGCGATCGTCCAGGTCGTCTTCACCGGCATCATGTTCAAGGTCTACGACGCCCCGGGCGTCGAGCAGGTCGCCTGGCTGATGCCCTCCCGCTGGGCCATCGGCGCCGCGGGTGCCACGCTCGACCTCTCCCACCTCATGGCGCCCTTCGACAAGAACAACCCGACCAACCTCGACCCGCTCTGGGCACACACGGTCGGCCAGTGGGGCATCGACCTGTTCGTCCTCCTGGCACTCGGCGTCGCCTGCGGCTTCGTGGTCGCCCGACTGCTCCGCCGGCACGAGCCCGAGGTCATGCGGAAGTAACGCGAAAGGCCGTCAGAAACAGCGGCGAATACAGCTGCGAATCGGCGGCGAAAACAGAAAACCCCGTCGGGAATTGCGACGGCAAAAGGGCGGTGACACCCGGGAAACCGGATGTCACCGCCCTTTTCGCAGGACGCGCAGGACGCGCAGGACGCGCAGGACGTCGCCCGTCGGCTCAGTAGGCCGAGTTGACGTTGTCCATCGAGCCGTAGACCGCGGCCGCGTAGTTGCAGGCGGCGGTGATGTTGGCGACCGGGTCGTAGATGTCCCAGGAGGTGCCGTCGACGTGGTACGCCTTGAAGGTCGGGTCGATCACCTGGAGCAGACCCTTGGACGGGGTGCCGGCGACGGCGTTCGAGTCCCAGTTGTTGATGGCCATCGGGTTGCCCGTCGACTCCCGCATGATGTTGCGGTAGATGCCGTCGTAGCTGCCCGGGATGCCCTTGGCCTTCATGATGTCCAGGGCCTCGCGGATCCAGCCGTCGAGGTTGTTCGCGTAGGTCTTCGGGGCCGGAGCGGCGGGCTTGGCGGGCGCGGCGGGCGCGGCCTTGACCGGCTGGCGCGCGGCGGACCGGCTCGCGGCCTCCTTCTCGGCGCGCTCCTTCTCGGCCTTGGCCTTCGCCTCGGCGGCGGCCTTCTTCTTGGCCTCGGCCTCGGCGCGGGCCCGGCCGGCGGCGGTGTCCGACTGCTTCACCAGCTCGTCGCGCTGGGACTCGGTGTCGAACGCCTTGGCGTTCCACGCGACGGGCTTCACGCCGATCGCCTGCTGCTCACCCTCGGCGGAGCCGCTCGGGACGACGGCGAACGCCAGCGCCGCCACGCCGGCCGCGGCGATGCCCGCGGCGGAGAACTTGTGGACCTTGGTGAGACGGCTATAGCCGGAGACGGTGGAGCGCATGACTGTGCTGAACCTCTTCCAATCGCGTGGGTCGCAGTGGCCCGGATCGGCGCGGATGAAGCGCCGTGTCTCGATCTACGGCGCCCTGCGACGGGGCAATTGTTAGCGGCTGCAAAATGCGCTGGCAAAGGTGTGACGTACTATCCGGCTTCGTTGCCGGACGCTCCGGTGCGGGGTGCCCGACGGCACCCCGCACCCGCTCAGCCCGCCTTTTACGACGGTTTTACACATCCACTACCGCATGTCGTAGGTGATGTGCGCCCTATGCGCGGCGTCACACCGAGCAGCGTCCGCTCACACTCGGTGTAACCGCCTCCACACGGTGTGTACGGCGTTTTCGGAAGCCGTTCCCGAGACCCTCCTGCCCAGCCGGTCGGAGCCCAACCGGAACCCGCGGTCAGAGCTCGACCAGGACCTGGTCGAGGCTCTTCCGCACCAGGTCGGGCACCTGGCAGTCGTCCGCCGGATAGCCCACCGGGACCACCGCGAACGCCTTCTCGTTCACCGGCCGCCCCAGTACCTCCCCCAGGAACCGCATCGGACTCGGCGTGTGCACCAGCGCCGCCAGCCCCGACAGGTGCAGCGCCGACAGCAGCATCCCGACGGCGATGCCCACCGACTCGTCCACGTAGTAGTGCTTGCGCCGCTCCCCGTCCGGCCCCAGCCAGTACCGCTGCTGGAAGACCACGATCAGCGCCGGCGCGTCCGTCAGGTGCGGCTTCACCTCGTCCGTGCCCAGCGGCCGCAGCGCCGCCAGCCACTCCTCGCCGAGCCGCCCGGCGTACGAGACGCGCTCCTCCTCCTCGGCCGCCGCCCGGATCCGCGCCCGTATCTCCGGATCCTTGACCAGGACGAACGTCCACGGCTGCTGGTGCGCCCCGGACGGCGCCGTGGCCGCGCACGCGATCGCGTCGCGCACCACGCGGTCCGGCACCGGGTCGGCGGAGAACCGGCGCACGGTCCTGCGGTCCGCCATCCGCTCCCGCAGCTCCGCGGCGCGGGCGAGCGACTCCTCGGCGGGCATCCGCGCGGGCCGGTACGGGACCGGCCGGTAGGGATCGCCATGGGTGGGTGTCCACTGCACAGAGGTCGACATGGTCCGAGTCTGGCGCCGGCAGG
Organism: Streptomyces huiliensis; assembly: GCF_020037025.1. Taxonomy (GTDB): domain Bacteria; phylum Actinomycetota; class Actinomycetes; order Streptomycetales; family Streptomycetaceae; genus Streptomyces; species Streptomyces huiliensis. The sequence continues at coordinate 33,674 of NZ_JAIQLH010000114.1, forward strand.
GCCCTCCGGCCTAGGGCGCGGGGCCTAACGACCGGCCCACCGGCGGCCGATCCGCCGGCCGATCACCGCTGGGTACGGTGGGCCGCATGAGCCAAGGCCCCCGCTCCGGCCTGCCCGCCGTGAGCACCGCGATCCTCGCGATGAGCAGACACCTGGAAGTCCGCGACGTCCTCAAGACCATCGTCGTCTCCGCCCGCGAGCTGCTCGGCGCCCGGTACGCCGCCCTCGGGGTGCCGGACGACCACGGCGGCTTCGCCCAGTTCGTCGTCGACGGCGTCAGCGAGGAGGAGTGGAAGGCCATCGGCCCGCTGCCCCGCCAGCACGGCATCCTCGCCGCGATGCTCCAGGAGAAGGCGCCGCAGCGGCTGCCCGACGTCCGGCAGGACCCGCGCTTCGGCGGCTGGCCCGACGCCCACCCCGACATGTCCGACTTCATCGGCATGCCGATCGCCGACGGCGACGAGAACCTCGGCGTCCTCTTCCTCGCCAACAAGGTCGACAAGGAGGGGAAGCGGAAGTGCCCCCCGGGCGGCTGCGCCTTCACCGACGAGGACGAGGAGCTCCTCTCCGTCCTCGCCCAGCACGCCGCCATCGCCCTGACCAACGCCCGGCTCTACGAGCGCAGCCGCGAGCTGACCATCGCCGGGGAGCGCGCCCGCCTCGCCCACGAGCTGCACGACGCCGTGGCGCAGAAGCTGTTCTCCCTGCGCCTCACCGCCCAGGCCGCCACCGCCCTGGTGGACCGCGACCCGGCCCGCGCCAAGGACGAGCTCCAGCAGGTCGCCCGGCTCGCCGCCGAGGCCACCGACGAGCTGCGCGCCGCCGTCGTCGAGCTGCGCCCGGCCGGCCTCGACGAGGACGGGCTCGTCGCCACCCTGCGCACCCAGGTCAAGGTGCTCGACCGGGCGCACGCCGCGCACGTCTCCTTCGCCTCGCACGGCATGCGGGCCCTCCCGGCCGCCCAGGAGGAGGCGCTGCTGCGGGTCGCCCAGGAGGCGCTGCACAACGCGCTGCGCCACTCCGGCGCCGCGCACGTCGACGTCACCCTGGCCCGGCGCGGGCAGGGCGCCGTGCTGCGGGTGGCCGACGACGGAAGCGGATTCGACCCCTCCGCGGTCCGGCGGGCCGGCCGGCATCTCGGCCTGGTCTCCATGCGCGACCGGGCCAACGGGGTCGGCGGCAGGCTCAACGTGGACTCGGAGCCCGGCGAGGGCACCGCGATCGAGATGGAGGTGCCCGGTGGCTGAAGAGGCCAGGCAGGGGAAACAGGGAGCGGCGAGCGGCCGGACGATCCGGGTGCTGCTGGTCGACGACCACCAGGTGGTCCGCAAGGGGCTGCGCACCTTCCTGGAGGTCCAGGACGACATCGAGGTCGTCGGGGAGGCCGGCGACGGCGCCGAGGGCGTGGCGCGGGCCGAGGAGCTGTGCCCCGACGTGATCCTCATGGACGTGAAGATGCCCGGCACGGACGGCATCGAGGCGCTGCGCAGGCTGCGCGCCCTGGAGAGCCCGGCCCGGGTGCTGGTGGTCACCAGCTTCACCGAGCAGCGCACGGTGATCCCGGCCCTGAAGGCCGGCGCGGCGGGCTACGTGTACAAGGACGTGGACCCGGACGCGCTCGCCGGGGCCATCCGGTCGGTGCACGCGGGGCACGTCCTCCTCCAGTCCGAGGTGGCGGGGGCGCTGCTGGCGCAGGACGACACGGGCGGCTCGCAGGGCCGGGGCAACGCGCTGACCGAGCGGGAGCGGGAGGTCCTCGCCCTGATCGCCGACGGCCGGTCCAACCGGGAGATCGCGCGGGCGCTCGTGCTGTCGGAGAAGACGGTCAAGACGCACGTCTCCAACATCCTGATGAAGCTCGACCTCGCCGACCGCACGCAGGCGGCGCTGTGGGCGGTCCGGCACGGCATCGGCGACTGACCGGGCCGTCCGGGGCGGGCCGCCGCAGGCTCCGCGCCGTCCGGGACCGCCGTCAGCGGGAACGTCTCCTTCCGATCACCGATTCATGCGGTCGTGTGATTGTCGGGATACCCCAGAAACCCGATCGGCGGCGGCCCGTTCTTGATGACGTAGCCGCGGCGGATGGCCGCGGCAGCGTTTTCAGGAAGGTCAGAGGAAAAGTGAAGAACATGAAGAAGGCCGCTGCCGTCACGATCGCGGCCGGCGGTCTCGCCCTCGCCGGTGCCGGCATCGCGTCGGCCCACGGGGGAGCCCCGGCTGCCGCCGCCATCGCCAAGAACAGCCCCGGCGTCGTCTCCGGCAACGTCGTCCAGGTGCCGGTCACCATCCCGGTGAACCTGTGCAGCAACACGGTCAACGTGATCGGCTCGATGAACCCGACCCACGGCAACGTGTGCGTCAACGAGTAGCCAACGCGTAACGGACGGCGCCGCGTCGGCGCTTCCGGACGGTCGGCCCCGCCCCGGCGGGGTCGGCTTTGGAGGGCGATCAATCGTCCGAATGAGGGCAAACTCCGCGAACGGCGTGCCGTCGGCGGAGTGGTGACGTTCATCAGGGCGCGACTCCGTCACCGGGGCCGCGAGGTCACCAGCAAAGGAAGACACCCATGAACAGTGCCAAAAAGGCCGCCTTCGTTCTGGCCGCGGCAGGCGTAGCCGTCGGCGCTTCCGTCGGCACCGCCACCGCGCACGACGGTGCCACCGCCACCGGAGTCGCCAAGGGCTCGCCCGGTGTCATCTCGGGCAACAACATCCAGATCCCCCTGGACGTCCCGATCAACATCTGCGGCAACACGGTCGACATCCTGCTCGGGCTCCTGAACCCGACGTTCGGGAACGTCTGCGTCGTCAAGTGACGCTCCGGAAGGCCCCGCGGACCACACGGCTCGCGGGGCCTCCCGCTGTCCGGGCCAGGGCCGCCCCGGCTACGGCCGGTCCCGCTCCCGCCGCTCCACCGGCGCGTTGTACGCCGCCACCTGCGCCCGCCGGGCCGTCCGCTCCACCGGCCGCAGGGCCGCCGCCCGGGCCGCGATCTCCGACGCGCTCATCGCACCGCCGTGCTCGTGGCTCCCGGCGTCCCCCGTCCCGTACGCCAGGGCGATCAGCGCGCCCACCCGCCGCGCCAGTTCCAGCACCCGTGCGGCGCGCGGCGGATATCCGGGGGCCAGGATCGCGCGGTCCCGTTCGGCCCGCGCCCGGTAGGCCTCCAGCGCGGCCCGGGCCACCGGGCCCGATCCCGCCACGTCGAGCCGCGTCAGCACCTCGGTCGCCTCGCGCAGCGCCTCGGCCAGCTCCCGCTCCGCCTCGCCGAGCGACGGCACGTCGGCGGGCGGCGCGTCGCGCACCGGCGAGCAGCGCCAGACGACCTCCACGTGCCGGTCGGCGGCGTCCGGCCCGGACCCGGCCGCCCGCACCTCGGGCACCAGCCCCAGGCCCGCCTCCGGGGCGAGGACGGCCTCCTCCGCCTCCATGGCGAGCGCGTTGAACTCCGGCGGCCCGCTCAGGCCCAGCGGATGACCCGGCGCGGGCAGCGCCAGCCGCAGCCCCGTGGCCCCCAGCGCGCGCAGCCGACCCAGTGCCAGGGTCAGGCCCACCGGGCCGGATTCGCCCGGCAGACCGGTCACCCGGTGGACCGCGTCACTCCCCGTGATGTGATGGGCGGCGTCATCAGGTGAGACATAACCGGCAAGAAGGGCATTTCCCCAGGCAGTGAGGCGCCCCGATCGATGTTCGTCGAGCATGGGCCCCAGCCTAGGGACCGGCGGTGACGGCCGGTGGCGTAGGTTTTCCCTGGGGGCTGCGCCGACAGGCGCCAGCGACGACGAACTGCAATGGGAGACAACGCGCTCATGAGCGATGTGCTGGAACTGGTGGACGTATCCGTGGTCCGCGAGGGCCGGGCTCTGGTGGACCAGGTCTCCTGGTCGGTTAAGGAGGGGGAGCGCTGGGTCATCCTCGGCCCCAACGGCGCGGGCAAGACGACCCTCCTCAATGTCGCCTCCAGCTACCTGTTCCCGACCAAGGGCACCGCCCGCATCCTCGGCGAGAAGCTCGGCGCCGTGGACGTCTTCGAGCTGCGCCCGCGCATCGGCATCGCCGGCAACGGCCTCGCCGACAAGCTGCCGCGCAGCCAGACCGTCCTGCAGACGGTGCTCACCGCCGCCTACGGCATGACGGCCACCTGGCACGAGGACTACGAGTCCGTGGACGAGCAGCGCGCCCGCGCCTTCCTCGACGTGCTCGGCATGACCGAGTACCTGGACCGCAAGTTCGGCACCCTCTCCGAGGGCGAGCGCAAGCGCACCCTGATCGCCCGCGCGATGATGATCGACCCCGAGCTGCTGATGCTCGACGAGCCCGCCGCGGGCCTCGACCTCGGCGGGCGCGAGGACCTGGTGCGCCGCCTCGGCCGGCTCGCCCGCGACCCGCTCGCGCCCTCCATGATCATGGTCACCCACCACGTCGAGGAGATCGCCCCCGGCTTCACCCACGTCCTGATGATCCGTCAGGGCAAGGTGCTCGCCGCCGGCCCCATCGAGCTCGAACTCACCTCCCGCAACCTCTCGAAGTGCTTCGGCCTCCCGCTGGTCGTCGAGAGCCGCGGCGACCGCTGGACCGCCCACGGCCTGCCGCTCTCCTGAACCCCGCCGGCCGCCCGGCCGGAACGCCGGTCCCCCCTCCCGGGGGACCGAGGAGCCCTGTCGGTGACCCCGTCCACGCGCCTACCATGACCATGTGAACACATGGGCGTGGTGGCTCGTGGCCGCCGTCGGTCTGGGCATCCCCCTGGTCGTCACCGCGATGCCGGAGTTCGGCATGCTGGCGATCGGGGCCGTCGCCGCTTCCGTCACCGACGCCCTCGGGGGCGGCACGGTGCTGCAGTTCGTCGTCTTCGCCATAGTCTCCGTCGCCCTGATCGCCGTGGTCCGGCCGATCGCCAACCGGCAGCGCGCCGGACGCCCCACCCTCGCCTCGGGCGTGGACGCCCTCAAGGGGCGCCAAGCCGTCGTCCTGGAACGGGTGGACGGCCAGGGCGGACGCATCAAGCTGGCGGGCGAGATCTGGTCGGCCCGCTCCCTGGACGGCGACCGGACCTTCGAAGTGGGGCAGCAGGTGGACGTCGTCGACATCGACGGCGCGACGGCGGTGGTGATGTGAGACGGCCGACCGGCGAGTCCGCGGAGCGCGCCCCCAGGGCAACGGCCGTACGGGCGGGGGCCGTACGGCGGGCGGCGGCCGTCCGCGGTGGAGGGGGAGCGGTGATGTGACGGATCCCGGCCCGGCGCCTGCACGGCACCGCCGGTTCTGACAGACTCCCTCAACACCCGGATCCCGTCCGAGCGACGGCCGGCCGACCCACGAGAAAGGCACGAGGAGCCACGACATGGCGATCATCATCGTCCTGATCATCCTGGTGGTGCTCGTCTTCATCGCCCTCATGAAGACGGTGCAGGTCATCCCACAGGCCAGCGCCGCCATCGTCGAGCGCTTCGGCCGCTACACCCGCACGCTCAACGCCGGCCTCAACATCGTCGTCCCGTTCATCGACTCGATCCGCAACCGCATCGACCTCCGCGAACAGGTCGTCCCCTTCCCGCCGCAGCCCGTCATCACCCAGGACAACCTCGTCGTCAACATCGACACCGTCATCTACTACCAGGTGACCGACGCGCGCGCCGCGACCTACGAGGTGTCCAGCTTCATCCAGGCCATCGAGCAGCTCACCGTCACCACCCTCCGCAACATCATCGGCGGCATGGACCTGGAACGGACCCTCACCTCCCGCGAGGAGATCAACGCGGCGCTGCGCGGCGTCCTCGACGAGGCGACCGGCAAGTGGGGCATCCGCGTCAACCGCGTCGAGCTCAAGGCCATCGAACCGCCCACCTCCATCCAGGACTCGATGGAGAAGCAGATGCGCGCCGACCGGGACAAGCGCGCCGCCATCCTCACCGCCGAGGGCATCCGCCAGTCCCAGATCCTCACCGCCGAGGGCGAGAAGCAGTCCGCGATCCTCCGCGCCGAGGGCGAGGCCAAGGCCGCCGCGCTCCGCGCCGAGGGCGAGGCCCAGGCGATCCGCACGGTCTTCGAGTCCATCCACGCCGGCGACCCCGACGAGAAGCTGCTCTCCTACCAGTACCTCCAGATGCTCCCGAAGATCGCCGAAGGCGACGCCAACAAGCTCTGGATCGTGCCCAGCGAGATCGGCGACGCCCTCAAGGGCCTCAGCGGAGCCGTCGGCAACTTCGGCCCCATGGGCGGCGGCGGTGGCGGCAAGTCCGCCGGCACCAAGGAGAGCCCGCGCCGCGAACGGCCGCCGATCGACTGACGGACGGGACCGCGAGGCCCCAACTCCTCCGCACTGTGATCGATTTACCGACCGGCCGGTCTGGTGCATGATCGGTACGGCCCCCCGACCCCTCACGGCGGGGAGGCGTCTACCGATCCTAAGGAGATGGCCTTGTCCATCTGGGAAGCACTCGCGGTCCTCGCGGCCGGCATAGGAGCCGGCACCATCAACGTCATCGTCGGCTCCGGAACCCTCTTCACCTTCCCGGTGCTCCTCGCCACCGGACTGCCGCCGGTCACCGCCAACGTCTCCAACACCCTCGGCCTCGTCACCGGCAACATCAGCGGCGCCGTCGGCTACCGCCGCGAACTCCGCGACCAGCGCGGCCGGATCGCCCGCTTCGGCCTCGTCGCCCTCGCCGGCGGCCTCACCGGCGCGGCCCTGCTCCTCACCCTGCCGTCGAAGGCCTTCGACGCGATCGTCCCCGCCCTCATCGCCGTCGCGCTGGTCCTCGTCGTCCTCCAGCCCCGCCTCGCCCGCGCCCTCGCCCGCCGCCGCGAACGCACCGGCACCCGGCCGCACGCCGACGGCGGCGTCGCCCTCCTCCTCGGCCTGCTCCTCGCCAGCGCCTACGGCGGCTACTTCGGCGCGGCCCAGGGCGTCCTGTACCTCTCCCTGATGGGCCTGCTCCTCGACGACGACCTGCAGCGCGTCAACGCCCTCAAGAACGTCCTCGGCGTCGTCGTCAACGGCGTCGCCGCCCTCTTCTTCCTCTTCGTCGCCGACATCGACTG
>NZ_JAIQLH010000115.1 GCF_020037025.1 Streptomyces huiliensis
CCGCCCTCTTCTTCCTCTTCGTCGCCGACATCGACTGGGCGGCCGTCCTGCTCATCGCCGCCGGTTCGACGATCGGGGGCCAGCTCGGCGCCCGCGTCGCCCGCCGCCTGCGACCGCAGGTGCTGCGCGGCGTCATCGTGGTGGTGGGGGTCGTCGCCATCACCCAGTTGCTGCTGCGCGACTAGCGACGACCCCCCTCACGAGCGACGGGCGCCGCCGCCCGCTCACGCGGCGGGAACCGCCAACCACTCCGGCAGACGCTCCCCGTCGTGCGCCCCCACCGACAGCAACAGCGCGTCCGACGGCGTCGGTTCGAACGGACGCCGCAGCAACCGCATCCCCGCCTGCTCCGGCGTCCGGTCCGCCTTGCGGTGGTTGTCCTCCGCGCAGGCGGCGACGGTGTTCAGCCAGGTGTCCCCGCCGCCGCGGGACCTCGGCAGCACGTGGTCCACCGTGGTGGCCCGCCGCCCGCAGTACGCGCACCGGTGCCGGTCGCGCACCAGCACCCCCCGCCGGGACCACGGCGCGCGTCTTCGGAAGGGCACCCGTACGTACCGGCGCAACCTGATCACTTGGGGCACCGGCACCTCCATGGCGGACGAGTGGAGGCGCAGCCCGGGGCGAGCCTGTTCCACGACGGCCTTGTCCTGCAGTACGAGCACCACCGCGCGCCGCGACGACACCGTCGCCAACGGCTCGAAGCTCGCGTTCAGGACCAGCGTCTCCCGCATCCCGTTCCACCTCCCGGCCGGCACCCCCGCCCCGGCGGCGGAGATGGCTCAACTGTGCCGGGAGGGCCGAAAAGCGACAACGCAATTTCGGGTACGGCAAAGGGAGTTGAGGTGAACGAGAGGGTGACGGGCAAGCGGGGACGCTCCGGGCCCTTCCCCCGTGTCGAAACCGGGCCCGGAGCGTACGGCAGCGGACGCGGCCGCCCCGGGCCCACGCCCGGGACTCCGGCAGACGGCCGGCGCGCGACGCGCCGCACCCTCCCCGCCACTGCGGTGTCCACTGCCCGACGGCCGCATGCGACGCCGTCGGCCCCCACCACTCTGCGGGCCGCGCGGGACACCGCGCAACGGAATTTCCGGCCGCCCGGGCGGGGCGGCCGGTCACCGGCCGCGACGCGCGATCAGCCGTTCGCCGGCACCTCGTACTCGCCGATCAGATGCGCCCGGGCGAGGGTGTGGAAGCGCAGGTTGAAGCCGACGGCGGCCGGCGACGCGTCCGCGTCGGGACCCAGCTTCTCCTGGTCCACGGCGTACACGGTGAACACGTAGCGGTGCGGGCCGTCCCCGGGCGGCGGCGCGGCACCACCGAAGTCGCGCGTCCCGTAGTCGTTCCGCACGTGCGTCACGCCGGCGGGCAGCCCCTTCATCTCGCCGCCGCCCGCACCGGCGGGCAGCTCGGTGACGTCCGCCGGGATGTCGAACAGCACCCAGTGCCAGAAGCCGCTCCCCGTCGGCGCGTCCGGGTCGAAGCACGTGACGGCGAAGCTCTTGGTCTCCGCCGGGAAGCCCTCCCACCGCAGGTGCGGCGAGCGGTTGCCGCCGCCGTACGCCTGCGCGTCGGCGAGCCGGGCACCCGGCCGGACGTCGTCGCTCACCACGGTGAACGAGGGCACGGGCGGCAGGAAGTCGTGGGGGAGCGGCGGACGGCCCTGCTGATCGGACGCGGACGACACGGATGACACTGCTGCACCTCCGGAAACGCACGGACACGTGAAAACGCCAGCCTAACGAGGCACCGGCGGCTCCGGCTGAGACCATAAGGCGCGTGCTTCGACGTGTGCTCCGACATGTGTCACGACACGTGTCACGACGATGCGGACGACGACCCTCCGGCCGTGCCCTGCGCACCCTGACGGTCCTCCTCACCGCCCTGCCCCTCTTCCTCCTCCCCGCCTGCTCGTCCGGCGGCCACGGCAAAACCGGGAAGGCCACGGCATCACCCCACGGCTCCACCGGCGACGGCTCCCGGGGCACCGGCCCGACGCCCGCCTGGGCCAAGGGCATGAAGACCGTCACCCCGGACAAGCTTCCCCCCGAGGCCCGGCGCACCCTCGAACTCATCGCGAAGGGAGGACCGTTCCCGTACCCCAAGGACGGCACCGTCTTCGGCAACTACGAGAACCGGCTGCCCAAGCAGCCGCGCGGGTACTACCACGAGTACACCGTCCCGACCCCGGACGCGCGCACCCGCGGCGCCCGCCGCATCGTCACCGGCAGCCACTCCGAGCGCTACTACACCGGCGATCACTACAAGACATTCGAAGCGGTGGTGCAACCATGACGACTGGTACGACCAGCGAGCTCCCCACCCCCGGCGTGCCCGGCCTCCTCGACGGCACCCTCCCGCCGGGCACCTACCGGCTGCCCGTCACCGAGTCCCCCTCCCACGCCCTGAAGCTGGCCGCCGAGGCCGGCTGGCACGCCGCCCGGCTCCGCCTCCGGGACGTCGACGGCAAGGCGGCCTTCCTCGACCGCTGCGCCGCCGACCTCGGCTTCCCCGGCTGGTTCGGCCACAACTGGGACGCCCTCGCCGACTGCCTGACCGACCTGTCCTGGTGGCGCAAGGACGGTGACCCCCGCGGCTACCTGTTCCTGGCGGAGGACTGGGACGCCTTCCGCGAGGCCGCCCCGGAGGCGGCGGCGACCGCGTCGACGATCCTCGCCGACGCGGTCGGCTTCTGGCGCGACAGGGAGACCCCGATGGCCGTCCTCCTGGCGTGACCTTTGGGAGGGGGAGAGCCGGGGCCCCGACCTGGCCGGACGGCATCGCCGCCCCGTCGGATGTCCGTCCGGTCCAGTACCCTCGGCCCGCATGTCCTCCTCCGACCACCGCACCCCGCTCGCCCGCGCCTTCTTCGACCGCCCCGTCCTGGAGGTCGCCCCCGAACTGCTCGGGCGCACCCTGGTCCGGACGGGCCCCGACGGGCCGATCGAGCTCCGCATCACCGAGGTGGAGGCGTACGCGGGGGAGCTGGACCCCGGCTCCCACGCCTACCGGGGACGGACGGAGCGCAACGCGTCCATGTTCGGCCCGCCCGGCCACGCGTACGTGTACTTCATTTACGGCATGTGGTTCAGCCTCAACCTGGTCTGCGGCCCCGAGGGCACGGCCAGCGGTGTCCTGCTGCGCGCCGGCGAGATCCTCACCGGCCACGACCTGGCCCGGGCCCGCCGCCCGAAGTCGCGCAACGACCGCGACCTCGCCCAGGGCCCGGCGCGCCTCGCGACCGCCCTGGACGTGGACCGCACCCTCAACGGCACCGACATCTGCGCCGGCCCCACGGCCCCCCTCTCCGTCCTCCAGGGCACGCCCGCTCTCCCGGACCACGTCCGCAACGGCCCCCGGACGGGCGTCGGCGGCGAGGGCGCACTCCACCCCTGGCGGTTCTGGATCGACGGCGACCCGACCGTGAGCCCTTACCGCGCCCACGTCCCCCGCAACCGCGGCAAGGACCGCGTGACCGGCAAGGTCTGACGGACCGGGAGCCGGTGCTTGACTCCGGGCGGCCGAGCGCCTAACGTAGCCCGAGCCGCTGGAGACGGGCAGCGCTGTAAGCGCCTGCACCGACCGTTGGGCGGCACAACCACTACTGACGAGGGATCCCCGAAGGGGTCTTGCTTTCTGTTGCGCTTTTGCGTGCCGGATTCGGACTTCACGGCTCGATTGGGAGTCGGCGGGAAATTCCGCTAACGTAGTGAGCACGCCGAAAGGCGGGCAGCAAAACCCCCTCCAACGGGGATCGGATTTCGAATCCGGGCCGGAAACGGAACGGAAAAGGATCTGGTAAGGTTGGAAAC
>NZ_JAIQLH010000116.1 GCF_020037025.1 Streptomyces huiliensis
GGCGGCGCGGCGGCGGGCGGCGCGGCGGGTGCTCCGGAGCCGGCGGCGGTCCCTGGCCACCGAGGTGCCCGTCCTGCTGGCGGTGGCGCTGTTGATCGCCCTGGTGCTGAAGACGTTCCTGGTGCAGGCGTTCGTCATCCCGTCCGGCTCCATGGAGCGGACGATCCGGGTCGGCGACCGGGTGCTGGTGGACAAGCTGACGCCCTGGTTCGGCGACCGGCCGGCCCGGGGCGACGTGGTGGTCTTCAAGGACCCGGGCGACTGGCTGGGGACGGCGGAGGACCAGGGGCAGGGGTCGGCCGGGGTGCGCGCGGGACGGCGGGTGCTGTCGTTCGTCGGGCTGCTGCCCTCGGCGGGGGAGCAGGATCTGATCAAACGGGTGGTCGCGGTCGGCGGGGACCGAGTCAAGTGCTGTGACGCGAGCGGCAAAATCATGGTCAACGGTTCGCCGGTCCGCGAGCCGTACGTGCACCCCGGAAACCCGCCGTCCGAGCTGCCGTTCGACGTACGGGTGCCGCGCGGGCGGCTGTTCGTGCTCGGCGACCATCGCTCCGACTCGGCCGACTCGCGGTTCCACCTCTCCGATCCCGGGCACGGTACGGTCCCGGAAGACCTGGTCATCGGCCGTGCCATGGTGATCGCCTGGCCGCCGGGGCACTGGCGCCGGCTGTCCGGGAGACCGGACGCGGCGGGTGGTCCCGACGGGTGAGCCGTCCGGTGGGGTCCGTCCCGAAGCGCGCGGACGTTCCGGGGCAAGCGGGGTGAACGGGATGTTCCGGGCCCCGACCCCTGTGGAACTCCCGCTCGTTAAGGGAGTGGCGGGCCCGCGGCGAACGGCGGCGGGCGACAGCGCGGAGTGAGGAGTGGATGTGGGGGATGTGGCGGTCGGCGCCCGGTCTGGCCACGGAGAGCCCGAGAAGCGCCCGGACGGTGCCGGCGAGCCGGCCGCGGGGACGCCGCCGGAGGGGTACGCCCCTCCTTCGTCTCCCGCGCCCCACGGGCCCCATGAGGCCCTGTCGCACGAGGGTCCGTCCCACGAGGCCCCTGGAGGACCGCCGCCACCGGAGGAACCGGGCGGCCCCCGCCCGTCGGGCCGGGCCCCGGACGGGCCGGTGGAGGGGCCGACGGGTGGTGACCTGCCGGCCGGCGAGCGGGACTCCGGACAGTCGGGGGCGCCCCGGAAGGGCGGCAAACCGGGCAGGTCCGGGAAGCAGCGGTCCTTCTGGAAGGAACTGCCGATCCTGGTCGGCGTCGCGCTCATCCTCGCGCTCTTCATCAAGACGTTCCTGGTCCAGGCGTTCTCCATCCCGTCCGAGTCGATGCAGGACACCCTGCAGCGCGGCGACCGGGTGCTGGTCGACAAGCTCACGCCCTGGTTCGGCGCCGAGCCCGAGCGCGGCGAGGTGGTCGTCTTCCACGACCCGGGCAGCTGGCTGCGGGACACCCCGGGCGAGGAGTCGGGGCCGGTGGGCAACGGGGTGCAGAAGGTCCTCAGCTTCGTCGGACTGATGCCCTCCGCCGGCGAGAAGGACCTGATCAAGCGCGTCATCGCGGTCGGCGGCGACAAGGTCGAGTGCAAGGGCGGCAACAACCCCGTCGTCGTCAACGGCAAGGCGCTCGACGAGCCGTACATCTTCCCCGGCGACACCCCGTGCAGCGACAAGCCCTTCGGGCCGATCACCGTGCCCAAGGGCAAGCTGTGGGTGATGGGCGACCACCGGCAGAACTCGATGGACTCGCGCTGGCACCAGGACGAGGACGGCGGCTTCGTGCCGGTGGACGACGTCGTCGGCCGCGCGATCGTCGTCGCCTGGCCGCTGAACCGCTGGGCGACGCTGCCCGTTCCCGACACCTTCGACCAGCCCGGGATCGGCAAGGCCGCCGCCGCGGCGCCCCCGGCGCTGGGCCTCGCGGGCGCCGTCCCGCTGGTGCTGTGGCGCCGCCGCCGACTCCTCGCGTCCCGCGCCGCCGCCGCACGGGACTGACGGCGGGTCCGGCCTACCGGACCGACGGCGGGTCCCGGCCGCCCGACCTGGGGGCTGACGCCGCTCGCGTACCGCGGGTAGGGTGCGATTCCGTGCCCCGGCGAGGGCGGCGGTTCGTCCGCGGGCAGCGGATTCTCTAGGGGTGGGGGACGCGATGGGCGGAGTGGAACGCGGCGGTCCGGGACGTGCCGGCAGGCTGGTGTCCGGAATCGCCGTGGCCCTCGGCGCCGTCCTCTTCCTCGGCGGCTTCGCTTGGGCGGCCCTCGTCTACAAGCCGTACACCGTCCCCACCGACTCCATGGCGCCGACCATCGCCGTCGGCGCCCGCGTCCTCGCCCAGCGGATCGACGGCGACGACGTCCGCCGCGGGGATGTGGTCGTCTTCCACGACAAGGTGTGGGGCGACATGAACATGATCAAACGCGTGGTGGGGGTCGGCGGCGACACCGTCGCCTGCTGCGACCGGCAGGGGCGGATGACGGTCAACGGCACCCCCGTCGAGGAACCGTATCTGCACGGCGGCGGCCCGGCCTCCAGCGGCTTCTCCGCCACCGTGCCCAAGGGCGACCTCTTCCTCCTCGGCGACCACCGCGCCGACTCCGTCGACTCCCGCTCCCACCTCGGCAAGGACCAGGGCGCGATCCCGCGCGACGCGGTGAGCGCCCGGGTGGACGCCGTGCTCTGGCCGGCGGGCGACCTCGGCGTGCTGTCCCGACCCGCCGCGTTCGACGCCCTGCCCGGCGGGACGTCGAGCCCCGGCCCGGTGCGCGCGCTGGCCGTCGCCGTCGTGGCGGGGGCGGCGCTCATCCTGGGAGGTGCGGCGTACGGTCCGCTCGCCCGCCTGCTGACGCGGCGGAGGACCGCCGACGGGACGTCCGACGGGACTTCCGGTGGTACGGGAAAGGCGGTGGCACCCCATGGCTGACGCGGCACGGACGGAGGGGGCCCTGCGGCGGGCGGCCCGCGTCGTCCTGCTGGACTCCCGGGACCGGATCCTGCTGCTGCACGGCTTCGAACCCGCCGACCCCGGACGGACCTGGTGGTTCACCCCGGGCGGCGGGCTGGAGGGCGACGAGGACTGGGAGGCGGCGGCCCGCCGCGAGCTCGCCGAGGAGACCGGGATCACGGAGATCGAACTCGGCCCGCCGCTGTGGCGGCGCACCTGCTCGTTCCCCTTCGACGGCCGCCGGTGGGACCAGGAGGAGCGCTACTACCTGGCCCGCACCCGGCAGGCCGGCGCCTGGACCGGCGGCGGGACGGAGCTGGAGCGCCGCAGTGTGACCGGACTCCGCTGGTGGACCTGCGGTGAACTCCTCGCCACCCATGAGACGGTGTATCCGACCAGGCTCGCCGAGCTGCTGAGCACGCTGCTCCGAGACGGTCCCCCGCAGGTGCCGGTGCGCCTGGAGACGGAACGCGCCTGACGCACAATGGGGGGACGCACGGCTGAAGGGGAACATGCCATGAGCGCCGAGGACCTCGAGAAGTACGAGACCGAGATGGAGCTGAAGCTCTACCGGGAGTACCGCGACGTCGTCGGTCTGTTCAAATACGTGATCGAGACCGAGCGGCGCTTCTACCTGACCAACGACTACGAGATGCAGGTCCACTCCGTCCAGGGCGAGGTCTTCTTCGAGGTCTCGATGGCGGACGCCTGGGTCTGGGACATGTACCGGCCCGCCCGCTTCGTCAAACAGGTGCGGGTCCTGACGTTCAAGGACGTCAACATCGAGGAGCTCAACAAGAGCGATCTCGACCTTCCGAGTGGCTGAGTTCTCCACAACCGGCGGGTTGTCCACAGGATTCGACCAAGATCCCCCACATCCTCCCGGAGGCCGCACCGTCGGTCCCGGGAGGTGGTGCGGATGGACGCGCGACGGGCGCTCGGGCGCTACGGGGAGGACCTGGCGGTACGCCGGCTGACCGAGGCCGGGATGACGGTGCTGGCCCGCAACTGGCGGTGCCGCGACGGTGAGATCGACGTGGTCGCGCACGACCGCGACGCGCTGGTCGTGTGCGAGGTGAAGACCCGCAGGGCGGGGCCCTACCAGCATCCGATGGCGGCCCTCACGGCCGTCAAGGCCGAACGGCTGCGCCGGCTCGCGGGCCGCTGGCTGGAGCGGTACGGCGGCCCGCCGCCGGGCGGGGTCCGCATCGACCTGGTCGGGGTGGTGCTCCCGGAGCGGGGCGCCCCCGAGGTGCAGCACGTCAGGGGGGTGGCGTGATGGGCTTCGCCCGTACCTGCTCGGTCGCCCTGGTCGGGGTGGAGGGGGTGGTGGTCGAGGTCCAGGCCGACCTCGAACCGGGCGTCGCCGCCTTCGCCCTCGTCGGACTGCCCGACAAGAGTCTCTCCGAGAGCCGTGACCGCGTGCGTGCCGCCGTCGTGAACTCCGGGGGCGAGTGGCCGCAGCGCAAGCTGACGGTGGGGCTGAGCCCCGCCTCCGTGCCCAAGGGCGGCAGCGGCTTCGACCTGGCCGTGGCCTGCGCCGTGCTGGGGGCCGCCGAGCGGATCGACCCACGGCGGATCGCCGACCTGGTGATGATCGGCGAGCTGGGCCTCGACGGCCGGGTCCGCCCGGTCCGCGGCGTCCTGCCGGCCGTCCTCGCGGCGGCGGACGCCGGCTACCGGCAGGTCGTCGTCCCCGAGCGCACGGCGGCCGAGGCGGCGCTCGTCCCCGGCGTCGCGGTGCTCGGCGTCCGCAGCCTCCGCCAGCTGGTGGCGGTCCTCACCGACGAGCCCGTGCCCGAGGAGGAGGACCCCGGTCGGGACGGCCGGCCCGACCCGCTGCTCGCCGGACTCGCGGTGCCGGGCGCGGGCCAAGGCGTGGGCGCGGGTGCGGTTCCCGGCGGGAGCGACGGGCACGCGCCCGACCTCGCCGAGGTCGCGGGCCAGCACCGGGCGCGCCGGGCGCTGGAGGTGGCCGCCGCCGGGCGGCACCACCTGTTCCTGCTGGGCCCGCCGGGCGCGGGCAAGACCATGCTCGCCGAGCGGCTGCCCGGCCTGCTGCCGCCGCTCACCCCGTCGGAGTCGCTGGAGGTCACGGCGGTGCACTCGGTGGCGGGCACGCTCCCGGCCGGCCGGCCGCTGATCGACCGGCCGCCCTACTGCGCCCCGCACCACTCGGCGTCGATGGCCGCGCTGGTCGGCGGCGGCTCGGGGATGCCCCGGCCGGGCGCGGTGTCCCTGGCTCACCACGGAATTCTTTTTTTGGATGAAGCGCCCGAATGTTCCCCTCGCGTCCTGGACGCCCTGCGCCAGCCGCTGGAGTCGGGGCACGTGGTCGTGGCCCGCTCGGGCGGGGTGATGCGGCTCCCGGCCCGGTTCCTGCTGGCCTTGGCGGCCAACCCCTGCCCGTGCGGACGGCACGGGCTCAGCGGGGACGGCTGCGACTGCTCGCCCAGGAACGTACGGCGCTATCTGGCCCGGCTCTCCGGGCCGCTGCTGGACCGGGTGGACCTCCGGGTGACCGTCGAACCGGTGACCCGCGCGGAGCTGGTGGGGCTCGGCTCCGGCGCCGAGAACTCGGAGACGGTCGGCGCCAGGGTGCGCGAGGCCCGTGACCGGGCCGCGGCGCGGTACGCGGACACCCCCTGGCGTACGAACAGCGAGGTCCCGGGTCACGAACTGCGCACCCGCTGGCTCGTCGAGCCGGAGGCCCTGCGGGAGGCCGAACGCGACATGGAACGCGGACTGCTCACCGCGCGCGGCCTGGACCGGGTGCTCCGGGTCGCCTGGACCATCGCCGACCTCGCGTCCCGCGACCGCCCGTCGGCGGACGACGTCCGCCAGGCGCTGGAACTGCGCACCGGCGTACGGCGGGGCGTGGCGGTGGCCGGGGCGGGAGCCGGGGCCGGGGGGATGTTGTGACGGGGGAGGGGGCCGGGGGTGAGGTGGCGGGTGACGCCGTGGCCGGTTTCGGGGCCGGAGCGGCGGACGGTGGTCGAGCCGGCTCGGGGTACGACGAGGAGCGGCTGGCCCGGGCCGCGTTGACCCGGCTCACCGAGCCCGGGGACGAGACCGTGGGCCGTTGGGTGCGGGAGCTGGGCGCCCCCGCGCTGATGCGCGGGCTCGTCGGGGACGGGCCGCCGCCCAAGGGGGCCCGGGGGGAGCGGCTGGCCGGGTGCAGGGCGCGGGCCGCGAGCCTCGACCCGGCGGGCGACCTCGCCGCCGTCGCCCGGCTCGGCGGGCGGTTCGTCTGCCCCGGCGATGCCGAGTGGCCGACGCAGCTCGACGACCTCGGGGACGCCAGGCCGCTCGGCCTCTGGGTGCGAGGCCCTGCCGACCTGCGGTTGTGGGCGCTGCGGTCGGTGGCCGTGGTGGGCGCCAGGGCGTGCAGCGACTACGGCTCGCACGTGGCGGCGCTGCTCGGCGCCGGGCTCGCCGAGCGCGGCTGGGTGGTCGTCTCCGGCGCCGCCTACGGGGTCGACGGCGCGGCCCACCGCGGGGCGCTCGCCGCCGGTGGGGCGACCGCGGCCGTCCTGGCCTGCGGAGTGGACGTGCCCTACCCGCGCGGCCACGCCCAACTGCTCGACCGGATCGGGGAACAGGGCCTGGTCCTCGCCGAACTGCCGCCGGGCGGCCACCCCACCCGCAGCCGGTTCGTCCTCCGGAACCGGGTGATCGCGGCCCTGACCCGCGGCACGGTGGTGGTGGAGGCGGAGTACCGCAGCGGCTCGCTCGTCACGGCCCGGCGCGCACGGGCACTGGGCAGGCACACGATGGGCGTGCCCGGACCGGTCACCTCCGGCCTCTCGGCCGGTGTGCACGAACTGCTGCGCGAGGGCGCCACACTGGTGACCGACGCCGACGAGGTCGCCGAACTGGTGGGCGCCATGGGCGAGCTGGCGCCCGAACGCCGAGGCCCCGCCGTCCCCCGGGACCTGCTCGCTCCCGAGGCGGCGGCCGTGCTGGAAGCCGTCCCGGGCTCCGGCGGCGACCTCGCCCGGATCGCCCTGAACGCCGGGCTGAGCAGGGACACCACGCTCGGCAGGCTCTACGAACTGCACGGTCTGGGTTTCGTCGCACGCCGGGGCGACCGCTGGCGCCCGGTCGCGCGGGCGTCAACATCCGTCCCCTCCAAGCCCCTCGGACGGCGCCCCTCCGTGCGGCGAGGCGGTTCTTGACCTGGGGCGATCGGGTGAAAGGGTTAAGGACATGACCGCCAAGACCGCGGTGACCCCGGCGGCCCCGGCGCCGGGCCGCGCCCCCGCCGGGCCCCGCACGGTCCCGGGGCACGGCCGCCGGCCGAGAGCACGGCCGGTGGATCACGGCCGTGCGGACCGCCGCGTGGACCGCCGTGCGGGCCCGAGGGGCCCGATCGCTCCCCGCAGTGTCCCGGTCACGCTACGCTCACGGGATTCCGGCCATGCGGATGGATCCTGTCGCACCTGATCCACGTCACAGCAGAACGGCTCAAGACGACGAATGCCCCAGCAACCCTCCGGATCGGACCGCGCGGCGGCGCCGCCCGCGGCGCGCGGCGCCGCCCGCCCGCCCGCACCCTCGACCCTCGACGAGCTGTGGCGCTCGTACAAGGCATCGGGTGACGAAAGGCTGCGGGAGCAGCTGATCCTCCACTACTCGCCGCTGGTGAAGTACGTGGCGGGACGGGTCAGCGTCGGGCTACCGCCCAACGTGGAGCAAGCGGACTTCGTCTCCTCAGGGATCTTCGGGCTGATCGACGCGATCGAGAAGTTCGACCCCGCCCGCTCCATCAAGTTCGAGACCTATGCGATCACCCGCATCCGCGGCGCGATGATCGACGAACTCCGGGCGCTGGACTGGATCCCCCGGTCCGTCCGGCAGAAGGCGCGGGCCGTGGAGCGCGCCTACGCCACCCTGGAGGCCACCCTCCACCGGACGCCCTCCGAGGCGGAGGTGGCCGCCGAGATGGGCATCCCCATCGAGGAACTGCACACCGTCTTCAGTCAGTTGTCCCTGGCGAACGTCGTCGCCCTGGAGGAACTGCTGCACGTCGGGGGCGAGGGCGGCGACCGGCTCAGCCTGATGGACACCCTGGAGGACACGGCGGCCGACGACCCCGTCGAGGTCGCCGAGGACCACGAGCTGCGCCGGTTGCTCGCCCGGGCCGTCAACACCCTCCCGGAACGCGAGAAGACGGTCGTCACCCTCTACTACTACGAGGGGCTCACCCTCGCCGAGATCGGCCAGGTGCTCGGCGTCACCGAGAGCCGGGTCAGCCAGATCCACACCAAGTCGGTGCTCCAGTTGCGGGCCAAACTCGCCGACGTGGGACGCTGAGGAGCGGCCCGGAACCGGCCCCGGTCCGGCCCGGGCCCGCCCCGAATCGCCGCTCCGACCTCGTCTCTTTCCTCCGAGGTCCGTAGAGTGGAACCGTGCCCAGGATTCGAGCGGCCTCAGTGGCCGAGCACCGGACGATGCAGCGCGACGCCCTGCTGGACGCCGCCCGCTCCCTGCTGTCCGAGGGCGGTACGGAAGCGCTCACCTTCCCCGCCCTCGCCGAGCGCACCGGGCTCGCTCGGTCCTCCGTCTACGAGTACTTCCGCTCCCGCGCGGCCGTCGTCGAGGAGCTGTGCGCCGTCGACTTCCCCGTCTGGGCGGCCGAGGTCGAGTCCGCCATGGCGCGGGCCGACACGCCTGAGGCGAAGATCGAGGCGTACGTCCGCCGGCAGCTCGCCCTCGTCGGCGACCGGCGGCACCGGGCCGTCGTCGCCATCTCCGCCGGTGAGCTGGACGCTGCGGCTCGGGAGAAGATCCGGGCCGCGCATGGTGGGTTGATCACCATGGTGGGGGATGCGTTGGTGGCTCTCGGGCATGAGGAGCCTCGTCTTGTCGCGATGATGTTGCAGGGGGTCGTGGACGCGGCTGTCCGGCGGATCGAGCTCGGTGTGGAGGAGCCTGAGCGGGTCACCGCTGTCGCGGTGGGGATGGCGTTGCGGGGGGTGCGGGGCTGAGGCCCCGGGGTGGGTGCCCCTGTCCCGCCCCTTCGCCGTTTCCTGGGGCTGCGCCCCATACCCCCTTTGTCGCGGCTCCGCCGCTCGTCCTCAAACGCCGGACGGGCTGATATTGCCCGTCCGGCGTTTGAGGACAGCGCGCGCAGCGCGCTTCGGGGGTGCGGGGGCGCAGCCCCCGCAAGAAACGGC
>NZ_JAIQLH010000117.1 GCF_020037025.1 Streptomyces huiliensis
AACCTCGACGGCCCCCGCCGCACCATCCACCCCGGCAGCAACCCCAACGGATCCAGATACTCCCGCCCCCGCAACAGCCCCCAGTGCAGGCAGCCGGCCGGGCAGTGCCAGGGCCCGGACGCCAGCTTGCCCAGAACGTCGCCCGCTTCCACCCGATCCCCTCGGCGGAGGCCAACTCCCACCACCGGCTCGTACGTCGTCCGCAACGGAGGATCACCGGTCCCCGGCAGCTCCACGGCCACCACCCCCCGCCCGGCGACCGTCCCGACGAAGGAGACGACGCCGCCGGCGGCCGCCCGGACCGGGGTGCCGGGAGCGGCGGCAAGATCGACGCCTCGGTGGCCGCGGGCCCAGGGCGCGGCGGGAGGGTCCCAGCCGCGCAGGACGGCCGGCCGGGTGCCCACCGGCCAGACCCGGGCGACCGGTGGAGCCGGTGGGGCCGGCGGGTCGTCACCGGCAGCCGCCGGCAGCGCGCAGACGAGCATGAGCGCGGCCACCACCGCCGCCAGGAGAAAGCGCGAGATCCGTTGCGTGTGCATGTGCCCACCGTGACGGAACCCCCCGAATCCAGGGGATCTTGAGCCGGACCTGTGGACTACTCGCCGGTTGTGGACAACGCCGTCACCCGCCCCTTCCCCGGTCCCGTACACTTCTCTTGGCGACCCGGGTCACCGGGTCGACTTCGCACGCCCCGCCACCGTCGCGTCAGACCCTTCCCGGGCAGCGCGGTGGACGCGTCCCTCGGTCCGTGAACGGCTCCCCAGCGGGGAGCGGCGCACGGCGGGCGCTCCGGGGCGTCAGGAGCGGCGGCCGCCCGGCCGCCGTGGAAACCGAGTACCACAAGGAGCGCGGCCATGGCCGTCGTCACGATGCGGGAGCTGCTGGAGAGCGGCGTCCACTTCGGTCACCAGACCCGTCGTTGGAACCCGAAGATGAAGCGTTTCATCTTCACGGAGCGCAACGGCATCTACATCATCGACCTGCTCCAGTCGCTGTCGTACATCGACCGCGCCTACGAGTTCGTCAAGGAGACCGTCGCGCACGGCGGCTCCATCATGTTCGTCGGTACGAAGAAGCAGGCCCAGGAGGCGATCGCCGAGCAGGCGACCCGCGTCGGCATGCCCTACGTCAACCAGCGCTGGCTGGGCGGCATGCTCACCAACTTCTCGACCGTCTACAAGCGCCTGCAGCGCCTGAAGGAGCTCGAGCTCATCGACTTCGAGGACGTGGCCGCCTCCGGCCTCACCAAGAAGGAGCTCCTGGTCCTCTCCCGCGAGAAGGCCAAGCTGGAGAAGACCCTCGGCGGTATCCGCGAGATGCAGAAGGTGCCCAGCGCCGTCTGGATCGTGGACACCAAGAAGGAGCACATCGCCGTCGGTGAGGCGCGCAAGCTCCGCATCCCGGTCGTCGCCATCCTCGACACCAACTGCGACCCCGACGAGGTCGACTACAAGATCCCGGGCAACGACGACGCGATCCGCTCCGTCACCCTGCTCACCCGCGTGATCGCCGACGCCGTCGCCGAGGGCCTCATCGCCCGCTCCGGTGCCGCGACCGGCGACCAGAAGCCGGGCGAGAAGGCCGGCGAGCCGCTGGCCGAGTGGGAGCGCGACCTGCTCGAGGGCGAGAAGAAGGCTGAGGAGGCCCCGGCCGCCGAGGCTGCTCCCGCCGCCGAGGCCCCCGCCGCCGAGGCCGAGAAGCCGGCCGACGCCGAGCAGGCCTGACCCTGCCGTACCGGACGGCGGGGGCCACGCACAGCGTGACCCCGCCGTCTCTGGTGGATCCACGGCCGGATTCCGTCCGGTGGACGGGAGCCGGCCGTCGTGGTGACCTCAAGACGGACCTGCCCTGCCGGGTGCCGAGCGGCACGGCGGGGCACAGTGCACAAGAAGGATTTCAACGATGGCGAACTTCACCGCCGCTGACGTCAAGAAGCTCCGCGAGCTCACCGGCGCCGGCATGATGGACTGCAAGAAGGCGCTCGACGAGGCCGAGGGCAACCTCGAGAAGGCCGTCGAGATCGTCCGCGTCAAGGGCCTGAAGGGCGTCGCCAAGCGCGAGTCCCGCACGACCGAGAACGGCGCCGTCGTCTCCTCCATCGCCGACGACAACACCTCCGGTGTCATCGTCGAGCTGAAGTGCGAGACCGACTTCGTCGCCAAGGGCGAGAAGTTCATCGCCGTGGCCGACGCGCTCGCCGCCCACGTCGCCAAGACCGCCCCCGCCGACATCGAGGCGCTGCTCGCCTCCGAGATCGAGGCCGGCAAGACCGTCCAGGCGTTCATCGACGAGGCCAACGCCACCCTGGGCGAGAAGATCGTCGTGGACCGTTTCGCGGTCTTCGGTGACGGCTACGTCTCCGCGTACATGCACCGCACCGCCGCGGACCTGCCCCCGCAGGTCGGCGTGCTGGTCGAGCTGGACAAGGAGAACGCCGAGGTCGCCAAGGACGTCGCGCAGCACATCGCCGCGTTCGCGCCGAAGTTCCTCACCCGTGACGCCATCCCGGCCGAGGTCGTGGAGAACGAGCGTCGCGTCGCCGAGGCCACCGCGCGCGAGGAGGGCAAGCCCGAGGCCGCCCTGCCGAAGATCGTCGAGGGTCGCGTCACCGGCTTCTTCAAGGAGCAGGTCCTGCTGGACCAGCCCTTCGCCAAGGACAACAAGAAGACCGTCCAGAAGATCCTGGACGAGGCCGGCGTCACGCTGAAGCGCTTCGCCCGCATCCGCGTCGGCGCCTGAGCCCCGACTGGGCAGCGATTGACCCGCGACCCGCTAGGGTCGTACGCAGCCGACCGGTCACCGGCCGGCCGCTGATGTGACGAGGAGGCCATTGCCGCAGAGGGAACCGAAAGGACCCACCGGCAATGGCCTTCTTCGTATGTGCACGAGGAGAACTCCAATGAATCAGGGTGCGGACGCCCACAGGGCCGCCGACGGCAAGAGCGACGACCACGGGAAACCCCGCCGGTTCCTGCTGAAACTGTCCGGCGAGGCCTTCGCCGGCGGCGGAGGGCTCGGTGTCGACCCCGATATCGTGCACGCCATCGCCCGGGAGATCGCGGCCGTGGTCCGCGAGGGCTACGAGATCGCCGTCGTCATCGGCGGCGGCAACTTCTTCCGCGGCGCCGAGCTCCAGCAGCGCGGCATGGACCGGGCGCGCTCCGACTACATGGGCATGCTCGGCACGGTCATGAACAGCCTCGCCCTCCAGGACTTCCTGGTGAAGGAAGGCGTGGAGACCCGGGTCCAGACCGGCATCACCATGGGCCAGGTCGCCGAGCCGTTCATCCCGCTGCGCGCCGTGCGCCACCTGGAGAAGGGCCGCGTCGTGATCTTCGGCGCGGGCATGGGCATGCCCTACTTCTCCACCGACACCACCGCCGCCCAGCGCGCCCTGGAGATCCACGCCGAGGCGATCCTCATGGGCAAGAACGGCGTCGACGGGATCTACGACTCCGACCCGAAGAAGAACCCCGGCGCGGTGAAGTTCGACGCCCTGGAGTACGGCGAGGTGCTGGCGCGCGGCCTGAAGGTCGCGGACGCCACCGCCATCAGCCTGTGCATGGACAACAAGCTGCCGATCCTGGTGTTCGAGCTGCTCGCCGAGGGCAACATCGCCCGCGCCGTCAAGGGTGAGAAGATCGGCACGCTCGTGAGCGACCAGGGCACGCGGGACTGAGACGCCCGTAAGGCCGTCCGCCGCGCCCCCGGGCACCGGCGGACGGCAACCCGGAGCCGTGGGAAGACCACGGCCCGGGGATGGACAACCGCCTGCCGGTCGGACACCGTGCAGGAGAAGACGCGCGCAGGGGCGAGGCTCTGCTTACTGATAACACCAGGAGCAAGTGGTGATCGAAGAGATCCTCCTCGAAGCCGAGGAGAAGATGGAGAAGGCCGTCGTGGTCGCCAAGGAGGACTTCGCGGCGATCCGCACCGGGCGTGCCCACCCGGCGATGTTCAACAAGATCGTGGCGGACTACTACGGTGCGCTGACGCCCATCAACCAGCTGGCGTCGTTCTCGGTCCCCGAGCCGCGCATGGCCGTGGTGACCCCGTTCGACAAGAGCGCCCTGCGCAACATCGAGCAGGCCATCCGCGACTCCGACCTGGGCGTCAACCCCAGCAACGACGGCAACATCATCCGGGTGACGTTCCCCGAGCTCACCGAGCAGCGCCGCCGCGAGTTCGTCAAGGTCGCCAAGACCAAGGCCGAGGACGCCAAGGTCTCGATCCGCTCCGTCCGCCGCAAGGCGAAGGACACCCTGGACAAGCTCGTCAAGGACAAGGAGTCCGGCGAGGACGACGTCCGCCGCGCCGAGAAGGAGCTCGACGACACCACCGCGAAGTACGTCGCGCAGGTGGACGAGCTGCTCAAGCACAAGGAATCCGAGCTGCTCGAGGTCTGATGAACGACGCATCCTGGGGAACCCCGTCACGCGCCGGGCAGTGGGGATCCGCCGACCGGCACACCCCGTTCCCGGCGGGTCCAGTGCGCGAAGCGGCCGGGGCGGCGCAGACTCGGCCCATGCCGATCGTGCCCGACGCAGGCGGAGACCAGGAGGACCGTGACCAGGGGGCCGCTCACCTCAGTGGCCCTCTGTTCCGCGACGAACGCGACGAACGCGACGAACGCGACGACCGTGACCACCGCGACGCTCGCGACCGAGGGGAGCCCGACATCCGGCCGCACGAACCCGCCGCCCCCGCCCCCCAGGCGCCCAAGGCGGGGAAGAAGAGCGCGGGCCGCGACCTGCGGGCCGCGATAGGGGTGGGCCTGGGGCTCGGCGCGGTCATCGTCGCCTCGCTTTTCGTCTACAAGCCCGTCTTCCTCGGCGTCGTCGTGATCGCCGTGGTCGTCGGGCTGTGGGAGCTCACCTCCCGCCTCGCCGAGCGCAAGGGCATCAGGGCGCCCCTGGTGCCGCTCGCCATCGGTGGGGCCGCGATGACCGTCGCGGGGTACGTCGACGGCGCCGAGGGCGCGTGGGTGGCCATGGCCCTCACCGCGCTCGCCGTGCTGATCTGGCGGATGACCGAGCCGCCGGACGACTACCTCAAGGACGTCACGGCGGGCATCTTCGCCGCGTTCTACGTGCCGTTCCTGGCCACCTTCGTGGCCCTGATGCTGGCCGCCGACGACGGTGCCTGGCGGGTGCTGACCTTCCTGATCCTCACGGTGGTCAGCGACACCGGCGCCTACGCGGTGGGCTGGCGCTTCGGCAAGCGCAAGCTCGCGCCACGCATCAGCCCCGGCAAGACCCGCGAGGGCCTGATCGGCGCCGTGCTGTTCGCCATGGTGGCGGGCGCGCTGTGCATGCGCTTCCTGATCGACGACGGGGTGTGGTGGCAGGGCCTGCTGCTCGGCCTGGCCGTCGCGGTGAGCGCGACCCTGGGCGACCTCGGCGAGTCGATGATCAAGCGGGACCTGGGCATCAAGGACATGGGCCGGCTGCTGCCGGGGCACGGCGGGATCATGGACCGGCTGGATTCGCTGCTGCCGACGGCGCCGGTGGTGTGGCTGCTGTTGGTGGCTTTCGTTGGGACCGGCTGAACCTCGGCTGACCTGCGTATTCCCCTCGGGCGGGCCCGTTGTCCACAGGACGGCGGGCCCCGCCCGCGCATCTGCGACACTTGAAACATCATGCCTAAGCCCGGAGAACTGACTTTCGTAGCCCCCCGCGGAGCCAAGAAGCCCCCGCGGCACCTCGCCGACCTCTCGCCCGCCGAGCGCAAGGAGGCCGTCGCGGCCATCGGTGAGAAGCCGTTCCGGGCGAAGCAGCTGTCGCAGCACTACTTCGCGCGGTACGCGCACGACCCCGCGCAGTGGACGGACATCCCGGCCGCCGCCCGCGAGAAGCTCGCGGGCGAACTGCTGCCGGAGCTGATGAGCGTCGTGCGGCACATCTCGTGCGACGACGACACCACCCGCAAGACGCTGTGGCGGCTGCACGACGGCAAGCTCGTCGAGTCCGTCCTGATGCGCTACCCGGACCGGGTCACCATGTGCATCAGCTCGCAGGCCGGCTGCGGGATGAACTGCCCGTTCTGCGCCACCGGCCAGGCGGGCCTGGACCGCAACCTGTCGACCGCCGAGATCGTGCACCAGATCGTGGACGGCATGCGCGCGCTGCGCGACGGCGAGGTCCCGGGAGGTCCCGCGCGGCTGTCGAACATCGTCTTCATGGGCATGGGCGAGCCGCTCGCCAACTACAAGCGGGTCGTCGGCGCCATCCGCCGGCTGACCGACCCCGAGCCGGACGGCCTCGGGCTGTCGCAGCGCGGCATCACCGTCTCCACCGTCGGCCTGGTGCCGGCGATGCACCGGTTCGCCGACGAGGGCTTCAAGTGCCGCCTCGCCGTCTCGCTGCACGCGCCCGACGACGAGCTGCGCGACACGCTCGTCCCGGTCAACACCCGCTGGAAGGTCCGCGAGGTCCTGGACGCGGCCTGGGAGTACGCGGAGAAGTCCGGCCGCCGGATCTCCATCGAGTACGCCCTGATCCGGGACATCAACGACCAGGCGTGGCGCGGCGACCTGCTGGGTCGGCTGCTCAAGGGCAAGCGGGTGCACGTCAACCTGATCCCGCTCAACCCCACGCCGGGTTCGAAGTGGACGGCGTCCCGCCCGGAGGACGAGCGGGCGTTCGTCGCGGCGATCGCGGCCCACGGCGTCCCGGTCACCGTCCGGGACACGCGCGGTCAGGAGATCGACGGTGCCTGCGGCCAGCTGGCGGCGACCGAGCGCTGAGGCCCGGCGAGGGCCGGGGAGCGGGCGGGTGCACTGATACGGTGCACTCGCACTGCTTCGCATTGCTCGTACAAATGAACAATCCGACAGGGGAGCGCACACAGCGCTGAGAGTGCGGCCCGCGCCGCAGACCCTCGGACCTGATCCGGTTAGTACCGGCGTAGGGAGTCAGCACCACCATGAACACCACCCTCCGGCGTGCCCTGGGCGCCGCCGCCGTCACCGCCCTGGCCGTCCCGGCCCTCGCGGCCTGCGGCGGCTCCGACGAGGCCAAGGAGACCGACGGCGGCAAGACGGTCACCCTCGTCTCGCACGAGTCGTTCGTCGTCTCCCCGGACGTGCTCAAGGAGTTCACGGCGCGGACCGGGTACAAGGTCAAGACGCTCAAGAGTGGCGACGCCGGGCGGGCCGTGAACCAGGCGATCCTCTCCAAGAGCCACCCACAGGGCGACGTCTTCTTCGGTGTGGACAACACGCTGCTCTCCCGCGCCCTGGACAACGGGATCTTCGAGTCGTACGAGGCCAAGGGCCTGGACGGGGTGGCGAAGGAGTTCCGGGCCGACGACGCGGAGCACCGGGTGACGCCGGTCGACTCGGGTGACATCTGCGTCAACTACGACCGCGCCTACTTCACCGACCACAAGCTGGCCCCGCCGAAGACCTTCGACGACCTGGTGAAGCCCGAATACAAGGGCCTGCTGGTCACCGAGAACGCCGCCACCTCCTCCCCGGGCCTCGCCTTCCAGTTCGCGACCGTCGCCAAGTACGGCGACGACGGTTGGCAGGACTACTGGAAGAAGCTCAAGGACAACGGCGTCGAGGTCGTCGACGGCTGGGAGCAGGCGTACAACGACCGCTTCTCCGGCTCCGCCGCCGGCCGCAAGGCCAAGGGCGACCGGCCGCTCGTCGTCTCCTACGCCTCCAGTCCGCCCGCCGAGGTGCAGGGCATGAAGCAGCAGCCGAAGTCCGCGGACGAGGCGCCGACCGGCGTCGCGACCGGCACCTGCTTCCGGCAGACCGAGTACGCCGGCCTGCTCAAGGGCGCGAAGAACGCCAAGGGCGGCAAGGCGCTGCTGGACTTCCTGCTGAGCAAGCGGTTCCAGGAGGACGTGCCGCTCAGCATGTACGTCAAGCCGGTGGTGAAGGACGCCAAGCTGCCGGAGCTGTTCACGAAGTTCGGCGCGACGGTCGACGCCCCGGAGACGCTCGCCCCCGAGAAGATCGCGAAGAACCGTGATCAGTGGGTCAAGGCATGGTCCTCGATCGTCCTGAAGTAACCGAAGGCGCCGAAGGGGCCGCTCCGAAGGGCCGCGGCCCCCGGCGCACGGGGGTCCGGCTCGGCCTGATGGCCGTCCCGCTCGCCTTCTTCGGACTCTTCTTCGCCTATCCGGTGGCCGCGATCGTCACGCGGGGGCTGAAGACGGACGGGCGGTGGCGGTTCGGCCGGATCGGCGAGGTGCTCACCGACCCGGCGACCGGGCACGTCCTGTGGTTCACCACCTGGCAGGCGGCGGCCTCCACGGCGCTCACGCTGCTGCTCGCGCTCCCCGGCGCGTACGTCATGGCGCGCTTCGACTTCCCCGGCAAGGGACTGCTGCGGGCGGTGGTCACCGTCCCGTTCGTGCTGCCCACCGTCGTGGCCGGCTCCGCCTTCCTCGCGCTGCTCGGGCGACGCGGACTCCTCGACGAGCTGTGGGGCGTGCGGCTCGACACCTCCGTCTGGGCGATCCTGCTCGCCCACGTCTTCTTCAACTACGCCGTGGTCGTCCGGACCGTCGGCGGGCTCTGGGCCCAGCTCGACCCCCGGCAGGAGGAGGCCGCGCGGATGCTCGGCGCCGGCCGGTTCGCCGCCTGGCGGCGGATCACCCTGCCCGCGCTCGCCCCGGCCGTGGCCGCCGCCGCGCTGATGGTCTTCCTCTTCACCTTCACCTCCTTCGGCGCCGTCCAGATCCTCGGCGGCCCGCGGTACGCCACGCTGGAGGTGGAGATCTACCGGCAGACCGCCGAGATGCTCGACCTGCCGACGGCCGCCGTCCTCACCCTCGTCCAGTTCGCCGCCGTCGCCGCGCTGCTCCTGGTGCACGCGTGGACCGTGCGCCGGCGCGAGTCCACGCTGCGCCTGGTGGACGCCCGCCGCACCGCGCGCCGACCGCGCGGCGCCGCACAGTGGGGCCTGCTGGCCGCGGTCCTGGCCAGTGTGGCGGTGCTGATCCTGCTGCCGCTCGCGGTGCTCGTGCTGCGCTCCTTCGACGGCCCCGACGGCTACGGCCTGGCCTTCTACCGCGCCCTGGCCTCGGCCGGTGACGACGGCGTGCTCGGCGTCGCGCCGCTGGAGACGATCGGCAACTCGCTGGCGTACGGCCTCGCGGCCACCGCCATCGCGGTCGTCGTCGGTGGCCTGGCCGCCGCCGCGCTCACCCGGCGGGAAGGCCGGCTGGTGCGCGGCTTCGACGCGCTGCTGATGCTGCCGCTGGGCACCTCCGCCGTGACCGTCGGCTTCGGCTTCCTGATCGCCCTGGACGAGCCGCCGCTGGACCTGCGGACCTCCTGGATCCTGGTGCCGCTGGCCCAGGCGCTGGTCGGGGTGCCGTTCGTGGTGCGGACGATGCTCCCGGTGCTGCGCGCCGTCGACCCGCGGCTGCGGGAGGCCGCGGCGGTGCTCGGCGCGTCCCCGCTCCGGGTCTGGCGGGAGGTGGACCTGCCGATGGTCGGCCGGGCGCTGGCCGTCGCGGCGGGCTTCGCCTTCGCCGTCTCCCTGGGCGAGTTCGGTGCCACCGTCTTCATCGCCCGCCCCGACAACCCCACGCTTCCCGTGGCCGTGGCCCGGCTGCTGGGCCGGCCCGGGGAGCTGAACTACGGGCAGGCGATGGCCCTGAGCACGATCCTGATGCTGGTGTGCGCCGCGGCGCTGCTGGTGCTGGAGCGCGTACGCACCGACCGCACGGGGGAGTTCTGATGCCGCCCGCCCTGAAGCCGTCCACCCTGAAGCCGCCCGCTCCGATGCTGCGCCTGGAAGGCGTCACCGTCCGCTTCGGCGACCGGACCGTCCTGGACGCCGTCGACCTCGACGTCGCCGAACACGAGGTCGTCTGCGTCCTGGGCCCCAGCGGCAGCGGCAAGTCCACGCTGCTGCGGGTGGTCGCCGGACTCCAGCGGGCCGACGCCGGGCGGGTGTTCCTGTCCGGCGAGGACGTCGGCGGGGTGCCGGTGCACCGGCGGGGCGTGGGACTGATGTTCCAGGACCACCAGCTGTTCCCGCAGCGGGACGTGGGCGCGAACGTCGCCTTCGGGCTGCGCACGCGGGGTACGGGACGGGACGCGGCCCGGCGGCGGGTCGCCGAACTCCTGGAGCTGGTGGGGCTGCCGGGCGCCGAGCGGCGGGCCGTCGCGGCGCTGTCCGGCGGCGAGCAGCAGCGCGTCGCGCTGGCCCGCGCGCTCGCCCCGAGCCCCCGGCTGCTGATGCTCGACGAGCCCCTCGGGCAGCTCGACCGGAGCCTGCGGGAGCGGCTGGTCACCGAGCTGCGGCAGCTCTTCGGGCGGCTCGGGACGACCGTGCTGGCGGTCACCCACGACCAGGGCGAGGCGTTCGCGCTCGCCGACCGGGTGGTGGTGATGCGGGACGGCCGGATCGCCCAGCAGGGCACGCCCCTGGACGTCTGGCGGCGACCGGCCTCGGAGTTCGTGGCCCGCTTCCTCGGCTTCGACAACGTCGTCCCCGCGACCGTCACCGGCGACCGGGCCGACACGCCCTGGGGTGAAGTGCCCGTCCCGGCGGGTTCCGCGGCGGGCCCGTGCTCGCTCCTGGTGCGGCCCGGTGGCGTGCGGCTGGTCGCGGACGGTCTGCCGTCCGAGGTCACCGCCCGGACGTTCCGCGGCGACCACGTGCTGGTCTCGCTGCGCCCGGAGCGCGGCCCGGCGCTCCAGGCGTCGTGCGCGCTGGCGCACGCGCCGGAGGTGGGGGCACGGGTGGGGGTCGCGTTCGACGCCGAGCACGTGGTAGTGCTGGGCGGCTGAGCGCTCGAGGTTGGGCACCCTTTTTCTTGACCTTTTCTTGACCTTTTTCTGACCCAAGGCAACTTCGGCGCCGTGTTGGACGTCTGGATCAGGAGCAGGCGGTTCATTGGCGAACGGAGCAATTGGTGATCATCGGCCTGGTGACGGCTGTCGCGGCCTCGGCGTGCTACGGCACGGGTTCGGTCCTGCAAGCCGTCGGATCGCGGAAATCCGCCTTGAGGGAGGCGGCGGCCTCGTCCCCCGACACGGGCGTGACCCAGCACGGCGGCCCCAGCCTGTCCTCCACCGCCAAGGCCGCTGTGACCTGGGAGTTCATGGTCGGTACGGTCCTGGACTTCCTCGGCTTCGGCCTCGGCGCGCTCGCGGCCCGGATGCTGCCCCTCTTCCTCTCCCAGACGGTCATCAGCGCCAACCTGATCGTCACCGCGCTGCTCAGCATCAAGCTGCTCGGCATCCGCCTCAAGCGGCCCGAGTGGATGTCCATAGCCGTGGTCTGCGTCGCCCTGGTGCTGCTCGCGACCGCCGCCGGGCACGAGGGCAGCGGGGAGACCGCACGGTCCACGCACTGGTGGCTGCTGATCATCTCCGTGGTGCTCATGGCCGGTGGCACGGTGGCCGTCCGGCTGATGGGCTCCCGGGCCGCGATCCTCGCCGGTCTGCTCTCCGGGCTGGGCTTCGGTGCCATCGGCGTCGGCGTCCGGATCCTCGACGGCATCGACCCGTTCGACCTGCCGACGATGCTGGCCGACCCGGCGCTGTACGCGATTCTGATCTCGGGTGGTGTGGGGATGTACCTGCACACGGTGGCTCTGCAGATCGGGTCCGTGAACGGTGCGACGGCCGCTCTGGTCGTCGGTGAGACGATCCTGCCGGGCATCATCGGCGTTCTCCTGCTCGGGGACGCTTCTCGGGAGGGGTTTGCCTGGGTGGCGGTCCTGGGGTTCATCCTCGCCGTGGCGGGGGCGGTCGCTGTGGCCTGGTTCGGCGAGCCCGACAGCCATGGGGCGGCGACGCCCGCTGTGGACGGGGCCACGGCGCCTGTGCAGCGCGTGTAGGGGCGCCCCAGCCCCGCGTCCCCGAAGCGCCCTGCGGGCGCTGTCCTCAAACGCCGGACGGGCTGAATCAGCCCGTCCGGCGTTTGAGGACTTCGCGGCGAAGCCGCGATGCGGGGGTCTGGGGCGCAGCCCCAGGAAACGGCGAAGGGGAGGGACCGGGGCACCCTCACCGCGTCAGCGGCAGCGCCGCCAGCTCCGCGATCACCCACGTCAGCGGGCCGAGGACGACGACGAGCGCGACAGCCCGTACCGCGGCGGCGCCCCGCAACAGCGACCCCGGCAGACCGAGCCGCAGCAGCGCGGCCGTCGTCTCGGAGCGGACCTGCCGCGTATCCAGGGCGGCAGTGATCGCCGTGGCCGTGGCGCAGGCCATGACCACGGCGGCGCCGAGGCCGGTGAGCGGGCCGAAGGGGCGGGGGCCGGAGTCCTCCCAGGCCACGCCGTAGAGCTCGGCAGCGGCCAGGGAACCGGCGGCGACCGCGCAGAGCACGCCGAGCGGCCGGCCGAGCCGCGTCGCCGCGTCCTGGAGCATGCGCCCGGCCAGCATCCGCACCGGCCCGGGCCGTCCGGCCGCGAGCGCCGCCCCGCACCAGTGCGTGAGACCGGGGCCGGCCAGGACCAGGCCCAGCACGGCCAGCAGCCAGCCGCCCAGGAGACCGGGGGAGGCCCCGCCGTCCTGGCCGGGCAGGGCCAGCAGCCGCCCTGGTTCCGGCGCGGGCGCGCGGCCCACGTAGGCCACCAGGGCGAGGCCGGTGGCGATGACGGCGACGCCCCAGGGGAGCCCGGCGTACGACGGCCGGGCGGGCGTGCCGCGCGACGGCGTCGAGGCGTCGTCCGGCTGCGGACGGGCGTGCGCCGGGCCGGAGCGCTTGCGTGCCGCCTCGCGCGGGCGCAGGACCAGGGCGCACACGCCGGCGCCCGCGGCGGGCAGCAGCGCGAGCAGGGTCACGGTGGCGGCCCACGGCAGGGCGTGCCCGCCGTCCAGCAGCCGGTGCGCCGTACCGCTCAGCGGGGTGCCGCCGAGGTCGCCCCGCAGTTCGAGGTAGACCAGGAGGGCGGCGCCGCTGCCAAGACCGCAGGTCAGGGCCGTGGAGGCGGCCGCAAGCAGGGCGAGCCGCACCGGTCCGAAGCCGATGGCGTCCAGCCCGTCCCGGGGTCGGGTGGCCGGGTCGGTCCGGGCCACCGCCAGGGCGAAGTGCACGACCGCCGCACAGGGCACCGCGCACCACAGCAGCCGCACGACCCCCTCCTCCGGCCGCTTCGGGTGCGCCACCGCGTACCCGAGGGCGCAGAGCAGCAGGAAGGCGGCGCCCGCCGCGGCGGCGGCGACCAGCACGCGCCGCAGCAGGACCAGCGGGTGCGCGCCCCGGGTCAGGCGGAGACTGAGCACGCGGCCCTGCCCTCCCCGTCGGGCGCGTCCGGTGCGGGGATGCCGCCGCCCCGGCGGCCGTCGGCGAGGCCGACCGCCCGGTCGGCGAGCGCGGCGCCCTCGTCGTCGGGCGTCGCGAGGACGACCGTGATGTGGTGGGAGCGGGCCGCGGTGGTGAGGGTGCGCAGGACCTGCGCCCGGTCGGCGCTGTGCAGCGGCGCGGTGGGGTCGTCCGCGAAGACGACGGTGGGCTCGCAGGCCAGGGCGCGGGCGACGGAGATCCGCTGGCACTGGGCCCGGGAGAGCGCGCCGGGCCGCTTGCGGGCGCAGTCGCCCACGTCCAGGCGTTCGAGCCACTCGGCGGCGGCCTGTTTGGCGGTGCGGTGGCCGGTGCCCCGGGCCAGGAGGGGGAGGGCGGCGTTCTCCCAGCCGGTCAGTTCCGGCACCAGGTGCGGGGTGCTGTCGATCCAGCCGAACCGCTCGCGCCGCAGGCGTTCACGCCCCGCGCGCGGGAGGGTGTGCACCGGCGCGCTGTTGAACCACACCTCGCCGGAGTCGGGCACGAGCTGGCCGGAGAGGCACTTCAGCAGGGTGGTCTTCCCCGCCCCGCGCGGCCCGGTGACCGCGAGGACCTCGCCCTCGCGGATGCCGATGGACACGCCTGCGAGGGCGGGGGAACCGTTGTAGGAGTAGTGCAGGCCGCGTGCCCAGAGCACGTCGTTGTCCGGCGGGGCCACCATTTCGAGCACACCTCGGGTCGCTGGAGGGTCCGTTCCCCTGTCCGGGTGAACGAACCGGGGGCCATTGGGTCACTGGCACCGTACGGAACGGGGATCCTAGCCCCGGTCCAGGCTCGGCGCGGGAGTGGTCCAGGAGTGGCCCACTTTCCTCCCATCGGGCTCATGGCGCGAGGGTGCGAAGAGGGTGTGCGGGGGCGGAAACGGCCCCAAGGGGCGGAAAGGGGCAGGAAGTGCGCGGCAGGGGCCCGCGCGCACCGCCGACGTGGCGCGCGCGGGCCCCTTTCCCGGCCTGCCGGAACGTCAGATCCGGGTCCACGCCTCGGTGAGGACGCCGCGGAGGATCTGCTCGATCTCGTCGAACGTGCCCTGGTCGGCGACGAGCGGCGGGGCCAGCTGGACGACCGGGTCGCCGCGGTCGTCGGCCCGGCAGTAGAGGCCGTCCTCGAACAGCCGCTTGGACACGAAGCCGTAGAGCAGCCGCTCGCACTCCTCCGGTGTGAACGACTCCTTGGTGGCCTGGTCCTTCACCAGCTCGATGCCGTAGAAGAAGCCGTCGCCGCGCACGTCGCCGACGATCGGCAGGTCGCGCAGCTTCTCCAGGGTGGCGCGGAAGGCGGCCTCGTGGTCCAGCACGTGCCGGTTGAGGCCCTCGCGTTCGAAGATGTCGAGGTTGGCCAGTGCGACGGCGGCCGAGACCGGGTGGCCGCCGAAGGTGTAGCCGTGCAGGAAGGTGTTCTTCCCCTTGAAGAACGGCTCGGCGATCCGGTCGGAGACCACGGCCGCGCCGATGGGGGAGTAGCCCGAGGTCATGCCCTTGGCACAGGTGATGATGTCCGGGACGTAGCCGAACTTGTCGCAGGCGAACATCGTCCCGAGCCGGCCGAACGCGCAGATGACCTCGTCCGAGACGAGCAGCACGCCGTACCGGTCGCAGATCTCGCGCACCCGCCGGAAGTAGCCGGGCGGCGGCGGGAAGCAGCCGCCGGCGTTCTGCACCGGCTCCAGGAAGACCGCGGCGACGGTGTCGGGGCCCTCGAAGAGGATCTGCTGCTCGATCTGGTCGGCGGCCCAGCGGCCGAACGCCTCGGGGTCGTCCCCGTGGATCGGCGCGCGGTAGAAGTTGGTGTTGGGCACCTTGTGGGCGCCGGGGACCAGGGGCTCGAAGGGTGCCTTGAGGGCCGGGAGTCCGGTGATGGCCAGTGCGCCCTGCGGGGTGCCGTGGTAGGCCACCGCCCGCGATATCACCTTGTACTTGCCGGGGTTGCCGGTGAGTTTGTGGTACTGCTTCGCCAGCTTCCACGCCGTCTCGACGGCCTCGCCGCCGCCCGTGGTGAAGAAGACCTTGTTCAGGTCGCCGGGCGCGTAGTGGGCCAGCCGCTCGGCCAGTTCGATCGCCTTGGGATGGGCGTAGCTCCACACCGGGAAGAAGGCCAGCTCCTGCGCCTGCTTGGCGGCGGCCTCGGCCAGTTCGGCCCGGCCGTGGCCCGCCTGGACCACGAACAGCCCCGCCAGGCCGTCCAGATAGCGCTTGCCGTTGTCGTCGTAGATGTACGTGCCCTCGCCGCGCACGATGGTCGGCACGGGGGCGTTCTCGTACGACGACATGCGGGTGAAGTGCATCCACAGGTGGTCGTACGCCGTCTGGGAGAGGTCCTTGCTGCTCACGGCTATCGGGTTCCCCATGTATAGGTCTGTTTGCGGAGCTTGAGGTAGACGAAGCTCTCGGTGGAGCGCACACCGGGCAGGGTGCGGACGCGTTTGTTGATCACGTCCAGCAGGTGGTCGTCGTCCTCGCAGACGATCTCGATGAGCAGGTCGAAGGAGCCGGCCGTCACCACGACGTACTCGACCTCGTCCATCGCGGTCAGGGCGTCGGCGACCGGGTCGAGGTCCCCCTCGACGTTGATCCCGATCATCGCCTGCCGGCGGAAGCCCACGGTGAGCGGGTCGGTGACGGCGACGATCTGCATCACGCCCTGGTCCAGCAGCTTCTGTACGCGCTGCCGGACGGCCGCCTCGGAGAGCCCCACGGCCTTGCCGATGGCGGCGTAGGGCCGGCGCCCGTCCTCCTGGAGCTGTTCGATGATCGCCCGGGAGACGGCGTCGAGGGGTGGCGCGCCGTGGGCGCTCTTGGAATCCGCTGCGTTACGAGTGACCACGGAACCACTGTGCATGAGGACTCCGCCGTATGACAAGCGTCGAGCGATGAAATCCGTTGTCACGCAGGGTCTGAATAACTGATTCCGTTGCTCCTGGCTGGTGGGTATATCGAAAGCGTGGCCCTCCTGGCTAGGCTGGGCGTCTCACCCGTCGGACATCTCACAGGAGAGGTGCACACCGTGACCACCGAGCCGCGCCGGTTGCGCAACTACATCAACGGGGAGTTCCGGGACGCCGCGGACGGACGGACCACCGAGGTGGTCAATCCGGCCACCGGCGAGGCGTACGCCACCGCTCCGCTGTCCGGCGCCGCCGACGTCGACGCCGCCATGGCCGCCGCCGAGGAGGCCTTCCCCGTCTGGCGCGACCTGGTCCCGGCCGAGCGCCAGAAGGTCCTGCTGAAGATCGCCGACGCGATCGAGGCGCGGGCCGAGGACCTCATCGCCGCCGAGTCGGAGAACACCGGCAAGCCGCTGGCCCTCACCCGCAGCGAGGAGGTCCCGCCGATGGTGGACCAGATCCGCTTCTTCGCGGGCGCCGCCCGGCTGCTGGAGGGCCGTTCCGCCGGCGAGTACATGGAGGGGATGACCTCCATCGTCCGTCGCGAGCCGGTGGGCGTCTGCGCCCAGGTCGCGCCCTGGAACTACCCGATGATGATGGCCGTCTGGAAGTTCGCCCCGGCCCTCGCCGCGGGGAACACCGTCGTCCTCAAGCCGTCCGACACCACCCCGGCCTCCACGGCCCTGCTCGCCGAGATCATCGGCGGGGTGCTGGAGGAGCTGGGCCACCCCAAGGGCGTCTTCAACGTCGTCTGCGGCGACCGCGACACCGGCCGCCTGATGGTCGAACACCCGGTGCCCGCCATGGTCTCCGTCACCGGCTCCGTCCGCGCGGGGCAGCAGGTCGCCGAGTCGGCGGCCAAGGACGTCAAGCGCGTCCACCTGGAGCTCGGCGGCAAGGCGCCCGTCGTCGTCTTCGAGGACGCCGACATCGCCAAGGCCGTCGAGGACATCGCCGTCGCCGGCTACTTCAACGCCGGCCAGGACTGCACGGCCGCCACCCGCGTGCTCGTCCACGAGTCCGTCCACGACGAGTTCGTCACCGCCCTCGCCAAGGCCGCGGCCGACACGAAGACCGGGCAGCCGGACGACGAGGACGTGCTCTACGGCCCGCTCAACAACGCCAACCAGCTCGCCCAGGTCACCGGCTTCGTCGACCGCCTCCCGGCGCACGCCAAGGTCGAGGCGGGCGGCCACCGCGTCGGCGACAAGGGCTACTTCTACGCCCCGACCGTCGTCTCCGGCCTCAAGCAGGACGACGAGATCGTCCAGAACGAGGTCTTCGGCCCGGTCATCACCGTCCAGTCCTTCACGGACGAGGACCAGGCCGTCGCCTACGCCAACGGCGTCGAGTACGCGCTCGCGTCTTCCGTGTGGACCAAGGACCACGCGCGCGCCATGCGGATGTCGAAGCGGCTCGACTTCGGCTGCGTGTGGATCAACACCCACATCCCGCTGGTCGCCGAGATGCCGCACGGCGGCTTCAAGAAGTCCGGTTACGGGAAGGACCTGTCGGCGTACGGGTTCGAGGACTACACGCGGATCAAGCACGTGATGACGTCGCTGGGCTGACGCCCCAGGCGTCCGAACGCGGGTTCCGGGACAGGCCGTGTCCCGGGCCCGCGTTTATCGTTTAACCGTGCGGCTGCGCGTACGTACGCGCGGGGGGAGGGGCGGCACGATGACCGTCGTACTGACCGACAGGATCGAGATGGCCGACAACGACGACTTCAGCCTGGATGACCTGTTCGACCAGCTGGAGCCGGTCCCCGAGGGATACAGGGTCGAGGTCGTCCGGGGGGTCGTTCACATGTCGCCGCAGCGCACCACACACTGGGACATCATTCGGAGGGTGCTGCGCCAGCTGGAGAACCACTTCGGTGAAGACGCAAGGATCACCTCCGATGTGCGCATCGATTTCCCGGGCTACAGGAACGGATTCTGCCCGGACCTGGCGAAGCTCGCGGATGATGCGACTCCCGACCGCAAGGGAAAGTTCTCCCCGTACGACGTCGAACTCATCGTGGAGGTCATTTCAAAGGGGACGGCGATCAATGACTACGGAGACAAGAAGGAGACCTACGCGGAAACCGGAGTGCCCGTCTACGTGATCGTCGACCCCTACCGTGCACAGTGCCATGTCTTCGCCTCCCCAAAGGGCAACACCTACCGGAGCGAGGTCACCGTCGACTTCGGCGACCCGATCGACCTCACCCGCACCCCGCTCGGCCTGACGATCCGCACCGACAAGTTCCCCCGCGACTGACCCCGCCCCCGGCGTTCCCGTATCATCGACGGCCCGGCGAAGCGTCTGCCGGCACCCCCGATCTCCGGACACCCCGCCCCTTGTCCGTGAAGATCGCCTCCCCCATCCTGCCGTCATGCGAGAGATGCCCGTGAAGCCCCTGTCCCGCCGCTCCCTGCTGCGCGCGACGGTCGCCGGCGCGGGTGTCGCCGCGCTCGCCGGCTGCGGAGTCCCGGCCGCCTACATCGCCCCCGGAGACCGCGCCGCGCAGGATCGTTCCGCCACCGACCGGCGCCTGTCGTTCGCCAACTGGCCGCTCTACATCGACACCGACGAGGAGCACCCCGGCCGCCGCCCCACGCTGGAGGCGTTCGAGAAGCGCAGCGGCATCTCGGTGAAGTACACCGAGGAGATCAACGACAACGACGAGTTCTTCGGGAAGATCAGCCCCGCCCTGATGAACCATCAGGACACCGGGCGCGACCTGATCGTCGTCAGCGACTGGATGTGCGCCCGCTACGTCCGCCTCGGCTGGGTGCAGGAGATGGACCGGGCCGCGCAGCCGAACGTCGCCCGGCACCTCGACCCGCTGCTGCGGAAGCCGTCGTTCGACCCCGGACGGAAGCACTCCGTGCCCTGGCAGTCCGGGATCACCGGCATCGCCTACCACCGCAAGAAGCTGGGCCGCGAGATCCGCAGCACGGCCGAGCTGTGGAAGGACGACCTGCGCGGCCGGGTCACCCTGCTGTCCGGGATGGACGAGGCGTTCACCCTGCTGATGATGGGCGACGGCGTCGACGTCACCCGGTGGACCGCCGACGACTTCCACCGCATGACGGACCGGCTGCGCCGCCTGGTCGCCAAGCGGCACATCCGCCGGTTCACCGGCAACGACTACATCAAGGAGCTGTCGTCGGGCGACGTCCTGGCCTGCCAGGCGTACTCCGGGGACATCATCCAGCTCCAGGCCGACAACCCGGACATCGCCTTCGTCGTGCCCGAGGAGGGCGCGGAGCTGTGGGCGGAGAGCCTGATGATCCCGGACCTCGCGCGGCACAAGGCGAGCGCCGAGCGGCTCGTCGATCACTACTACCAGCCGGAGGTGGCCGCCGAGCTGGCCGCGTCGGTCAACTACGTCTGCCCGGTGCCCGCCGCGCGGGACGTGCTCGCCGCGTCGAAGGACAAGGAGCTCGCCGAGCTGGCCGAGAACCCGTTGATCTTCCCGACGGACGACATGCGGAAGCGGCTGGCGACGGCGCGTGACATCTCGGCGAAGGAGCGGCCGGGGTTCGCGAAGGAGTGGAACGAGATCGTCGGGCTGTGACGCGTCCCGGCCGCCGTGCCGTCGGGCAGCCTGTTCAGGAAGCCAGCAACGCCCGCAGCGTGCTCACCCGGTTCGTCGTGATCGAGTCGACGTCGGCGGCCAGCAGGCGGCGCATGGAGCGCCGGGTGTCCGCCGTCCACGCGGAGACCAGGTAGCCGTCGGCGTGGTGCCGGGCGACGAGCTCCGGACTCACCAGTCCGAAGCGGTAGTTGAGCCAGTGCGGGCGGACCGCGGCGAGCAGGGCCGCGGGGGGCGGGTTCAGGGTGGTCCGGGTGAGGGCGATCTCCGCCTCCGGGTCGGCCCGCCGCACCTCGCGCATGGACTCCGTGGCGCCGCAGTAGTAGACGCGGCCGGCGGCCCCCGCCGCGTGCACCTCCGCGACGGCGGCGGCCGCCGCGGAGGGGTCGGGGAGGTCGACGAACAGCCGCCCGGGGCCGTCCTCCTTCAGCGCCTCCCGCAGCGTCGGCACTCCGCCGCGGGTCAGGGCGCGCAGCTCGTCCGCGGTCACCGAGGCGAGGGCGCGGTCGTGGCCCCACAGCCGGCGCAGGGTGGCGTCGTGCAGCAGGACGGGCACGCCGTCGCGGGTGAGGCGGACGTCGATCTCCACCGCCGCCGCTCCGGCGCGGCGGGCCGAGCGGATGGACGGCAGGGTGTTCTCGCGGTGGACGTACGGGTCGCCGCGGTGGGCGACGGCCTGGAAGGCGCGGGTGATCGGCATCCGCCCATTGTGGCCGGAGGCCGCGCCGTCCGCCGGGCGGGCCCGGCTCCCTACGATGCCCCGGCCCGGCTGGCCCGGCCCGGCCGCGCGTCGCCGGTCAGCCGGTGTGGGCCGCGGTGTACGCCGTCGTGTACGCGTCGATTTCCGCCGCGAGCCGCGCCTTGCCCGCCGCGTCCAGGAACGACGCCTCGACGGCGTTCTTGGCGAGGTCCGCGACGCCCCGGGCGTCGAGTTCCAGCAGCCGGGCGGCGACCGCGTACTCGTTGTTGAGGTCGGTGCCGAACATGGGCGGGTCGTCGCTGTTGACGGTGACCAGGACGCCCGCGGCGACCATCTCCTTGATCGGGTGCCGTTCGATGTCGGTCACGGCCCGGGTGGCCAGGTTGGAGGTCGGGCAGACCTCCAGCGGGATGCGGTGCTCGGCGAGGTGAGCCAGCAGCCTCGGGTCCTGGGCGGCGCTGGTGCCGTGGCCGATGCGCTCGGCGCGCAGCGCGGTCAGCGCGTCCCAGATCGTCTGCGGCCCCGTGGTCTCGCCGGCGTGCGGCACGCTGTGCAGGCCGGCGGCGATGGCGCGGTCGAAGTAGGGCTTGAACTGCGGGCGGGGGACGCCGATCTCGGGCCCGCCGAGGCCGAACGAGACCAGGCCGTCGGGCCGCAGGTCACAGGCGATACGGGTGGTCTCCTCGGCCGCCTCCAGACCGGCCTCGCCGGGGATGTCGAAGCACCAGCGCAGCACCACGCCCAGCTCGGACTCGGCCGCCTTGCGGGCGTCCTCGATCGCCTCGACGAACGCCGTGTCCGGGATGCCGCGCCGCACCGAGCTGAACGGCGTGACGGTCAGCTCCGCGTAGCGGACGTTCTGCCGGGCCATGTCCCGCGCGACCTCGTACGTCAGCAGCCGGACGTCCTCGGCGTCGCGGATGAGGTCGACGACCGAGAGGTAGACCTCGATGAAGTGCGCGAAGTCGCGGAAGGTGAAGAAGTCGGCCAGCGCCTCGGGGTCGGTGGGGACCGGGGAGTCCGGGTGCCGGGCGGCCAGCTGGGCGACGATGCGCGGTGAGGCCGAGCCGACGTGGTGCACGTGCAGTTCGGCCTTGGGCAGGCCGGCGATGAAGGGGTCGAGCGCTGACATGCTGCCTCCGGAGGCTGGTCGGTCGGCGGGTGCCGATCATCGTATGCGGGGGGCCTCGGCCGCCGTCCGGGAGGCCGTAGCATGACGGGTGAGCAGGGGAGGGTCAGTGTCCGACACGGGCAGTGCGCAGCAGGAACCGCGGGATCGCGACCCGTGGGCGCCGCCGGCGCGGAGGACGCCGTTCGACGAGGGCGGGGTGTCGTTGGGCAAGGACCCCGGCGCCGTCCCTCCGCCGTTCGCGGCCGTGCCTCCGCCTTCGGCGTCCCCGGTGCGGGAGGGTGTCGTACCTCCCGTCCCCCTGGCCCCTACGGGCCCGGGCACCCCGAGCGCATGGCGGCCTCCTACCCCGTACGGACCGCAGGCCGGCTCTCCGTACGGGCCGTCGTACCCGGCGGCGTACGGTGCCGTGCCGCCTGGGCCGGGGCCCTTCGCCGCCCCGGGCTCGCCGTACGGCCAGGGGCCCGCGACCGGACCCGGTCCCGCGACCGGCCTCGGCTCCGCGACCGGACCCGGTCCCTTGAACAACCCCGGACTGCCGTACGCCCCGCCCCTGTCCTACGGCCCGGGGCTGCCCCCGTCGCCCGCCGTCCCCGACAACGGGTTCGGCACGGCCGCGCTCGTGCTCGGGATCGTGTCGCTGGTGCTCGCGATCTCCGTGGTGCTGGGGCTGGTCCTCGGGGTCCTCGCCGTCATATTCGGCGCCGTCGGGCGGGCGAAGGCCGTCCGGGGCGTGGCGTCCAACCGGGGCCAGGCCATGGCCGGGCTGATCCTCGGCGCGCTCGGGCTGGCCGCCTCCGTGGCCATGCTCGTCCTGGTGCTCAACCTCCCGGACGAAGAGGAGCACGGGGACGACCGGTACGGCGACGACCCCGACGTCACCGACGTGACCTACCGGGCGGCCGGCCCGTCCGGCGCTCCCGGCGGCTACGCGGCGGGTGCCTCCGCCCGGGGGCCGCTGGTGCCGGCCGCCAGCCGCTGACGGGCCTCCATCAGCGCGAAGCCGAGCAGGTTCAGCCCGTCCCAGCGGGCCGGGTCCCCGGCGCGCTCGTCGTCCGAGGCGAGACCTATGCCCCACACCCGGTCCAGCGGGCTGGCCTCCACCAATACCCGGCCGCCGGTGCCCAGCAGGTACTCCCGCAGCTCCGGGT
Source organism: Streptomyces huiliensis (assembly GCF_020037025.1). GTDB lineage: Bacteria > Actinomycetota > Actinomycetes > Streptomycetales > Streptomycetaceae > Streptomyces > Streptomyces huiliensis. Next base: position 22,710 of record NZ_JAIQLH010000117.1, read on the forward strand.
GGTGGGCGAACTTGTGCACGCTGCCCTCCACGACCAGCTCGAAGCGGTGCCGCCGCCACTCCTCCTCGTCGAAGCCGCGCACCGTCCGGCCCGCGTCCTTGGCCTGCTTGGGATGGGCCGCCGCCAGCACCCGGGCCTCGGCCTCGGCGTCGCCGAACAGCCGGGCCTTGCCCGCCATCATCCAGTGCTCCGCCGTCGCGTAGACCGTGCCGTCCACCGTGAAGGGCGACGGCCACCACTGGCTGAGGCAGCTCGCCCCCACCGTCCCGTCCCGCCGTGGCCGGTGACCCCAGAAGAACACGTACTTCGCACGCTCACCGTGCGTGACGGCCGCCGTCAGCTCCTCGACGGTCCGTGCGCTCTCCGCACCCTTGTGCACCATGTCATTCCCCTTTCCCCTCGTCATGCGGCACATTCTGGCACCCCCCACTGACAACGGAGAGTGAATATCGGCGGAGAGCGGATCTTCCCCCGGCTTTGCCCATAGCATTGCCCGGCGTATCTACAATGAGGGGATCACCTTTGTCCGGTTACGGTCAGAATCCTTACGGGCCGCCTCCGCAGCAGCCGCCCCAGCCGCCCCAGCAGCAGCCGGGCTACGGCTACCCGGGCCCCGGCAGCCAGCCGCAGGGCGTCTACCCGATGGCGCCGCCGGTCCAGCCGTACGGCGTCGGTCCGTACGGGATGCCGGCGCAGCCGAGCAACGGCCTGGGCACCGCGGGTATGGTCACCGGCATCATCGGCGCGGTCTGCGGGCTGCTCCCCATCCTGTACTTCTTCGCCTTCGTGCTCGGCATCCTCGGCATCGTCTTCGGCGGCGTCGGCCGCTCGAAGGTCTCCAAGGGGCTGGCCACCAATCGCGGCGCCGCCACGGCCGGAATCGTGCTGGGCATCATCGCCCTGATCCTGCCCTTCCTCTGGTTCGCCTTCATCGCGAGCGCCCTCGGCGTCACCATGTGGTGACCGTGCGGGCCCGTCGGGCGGCACGCCCCGGACCCCGCGCCCCCGGCAACACTGATTCCGTCGTGGAGTGAAATCTCCACGACGGAATCTCTTGTTGTGGGGCGCTTCCTCTGCCAGGATCGGCGATCACATCCGTTAGGAGCGACGGCCCGGACCGTCGCGGCCCCGGCCCGAGCGGGCAGCGGAGGAGTGAGCGATGCGGCACCCGCACGGCCCGTACGCGGACACCCCCGTCCGTATGTCACTGTTATGTGCTCTACGCCCCCACATCCGATGGATCCACACCCATGACTGCAACCGCCCCGAGCGGCCCCGGCGGCAGCGGAACCGACGTCCGCCTGGCCGGGATCAGCAAGCGCTACGGCGCCTTCACGGCCGTGCACCCGCTGGACCTCACCGTCCCCGCGGGCTCCTTCTTCGCCCTGCTCGGGGCCTCCGGCTGCGGCAAGACCACCACCCTGCGCATGATCGCCGGCCTGGAGACCCCCACCACCGGCAGCGTCGTCCTCGCCGGCCGGGACGTGACCGCCCTGCCGCCGTACAAGCGCCCGGTCAACACCGTCTTCCAGAGCTACGCGCTCTTCCCGCACCTCGACATCCACGAGAACGTCGCCTTCGGCCTCCGCCGGCGCGGTGTGAAGTCGGTGCGCAAGCAGGTCGGCGAGATGCTCGACCTCGTCCAGCTCGGTGACCTGGCCCGGCGCCGGCCGCACGAGCTCTCCGGCGGCCAGCAGCAGCGCGTGGCCGTCGCCCGCGCCCTCATCAACCACCCTCAGGTGCTGCTGCTCGACGAGCCGCTGGGCGCCCTGGACCTCAAGCTCCGCCGCCAGATGCAGCTGGAGCTCAAGCGGATCCAGACCGAGGTGGGCATCACCTTCGTGCACGTCACGCACGACCAGGAGGAGGCCATGACGATGGCCGACACCGTGGCCGTCATGAACGCCGGCCGGGTCGAGCAGCTCGGCGCCCCCGCCGACCTCTACGAGACCCCGCGCACCACCTTCGTCGCCAACTTCCTGGGCACCTCCAACCTCATCACCGCGGACGTCCTCGACGCCTCCGGCGACGACCTGGTGCTGCGCGCCGCCGACGGAAAGCTCGCGCTGCCCGCCGCCCGCTGCCAGGTCCCCGCGCGCGCCGGCGACAAGATCCTCGTCGGCATACGGCCCGAGAAGATCGCGCTCACCCACGCCGACGACGCCGAGACCGTCCCCGACGGCCGCAACCGGGTGCGCGGACGCATCAGTTCCGCGAGCTTCATCGGCGTCTCCACCCAGTACCTCGTCGACGCGCCGGTCGCCACGGGCACCGCCGGGCTGTCCGTCTACGCCCAGAACGTCGAGCGCGACCCCCGGCTCGTCCCCGGCGCCGAGGTGCTCCTGCACTGGAACCCCGGCCACGGCTTCGGCCTGGACGCCGCGCAGCGCATCGAGGCGGGCACCGACGTGGACCTGGGGGAGGCCCCCTCATGACGACGGCCGCCCCCGCCCCCGCCCCCGTTCGAGAGACCGCCCCCGCCCGCTCCCGGAGCGCCCGGCGCGTCCCCTACCGGCTGCTCCTCCCCGGCATCCTCTGGCTGCTGCTCTTCTTCGTGGCCCCCCTCGTCTACCAGGCGTCGACCTCCGTCCAGACCGGTTCGCTGGAGGACGGCTTCCGGGTCACCTGGCACTTCGCCACCTACTGGGACGCCCTGAGCACCTACTGGCCCCAGTTCCTCCGCTCGATCGGCTACGCCGCCGTCGCCACCGCGCTCTGCCTGCTCCTCGGCTACCCGCTCGCGTACCTCATCGCCTTCCGGGCCGGCCGCTGGCGCACCCTGCTGATGGTGCTGGTCATCGCGCCGTTCTTCACCAGCTTCCTGATCCGCACGCTGGCCTGGAAGACGATCCTCTCCGACGGCGGACCCGTCGTCGGCGCCCTCGACTCGCTGCACGTCCTGGGGCTGACCGACGCACTCGGCGTCACCGAGGGGCACCGGCTCCTCGCCACCCCGCTCGCCGTCGTCTGCGGCCTCACCTACAACTTCCTGCCCTTCATGATCCTGCCGCTCTACACCTCCCTGGAACGCATCGACGGCAGGCTCCACGAAGCCGCGGGCGACCTGTACGCGGGCCCCCTCACCACGTTCCGCCGGGTGACCTTCCCGCTCTCCATGCCCGGCGTCGTCGCCGGCACGCTGCTCACCTTCATCCCGGCCGCCGGCGACTACATCAACGCCGAACTGCTCGGCTCCCCGGACCAGAAGATGATCGGCAACGTCGTCCAGTCGCAGTTCCTGCGCGTCCTCGACTACCCGACCGCCGCCGCGTTGTCCTTCCTGCTGATGGCCGTGATCCTCGGCATGGTCACCGTCTACCTGCGCCGGGCCGGGACGGAGGACGTCGTCTGATGCGTGCAGTCGCCCGCCCGTTCCGCCGGCTCCGCCGCCACCTGGTGGTGATCGCCGGCCTGGGCACCCTCGCCTACCTGCTGCTGCCCAACGTCATCGTCACCGTCTTCTCGTTCAACAAGCCCGCCGGCCGCTTCAACTACGAGTGGCGCGAGTTCTCGACGGACGCCTGGACGCACCCCTGCGACGTCGCGGGACTCTGCGGTTCGCTCTCGCTCAGCCTCTGGATCGCCCTCTGGGCCACCCTGGGCGCCACCCTGCTCGGCACCCTGGCCGCGTTCGCCCTGGCCCGGCACCGCTTCCGCGGCCGCGGCGCGGCGAGCGGCCTCTTCTTCCTGCCGATGGCGATGCCCGAGGTCGTGATGGCCGCCTCGATGGCCACCCTCTTCCTTAATACGGGCGTCGCCTTCGGCTTCTGGACGATCCTCATCGCCCACATCACGTTCTGCCTGAGCTTCGTCGTCACGGCCGTCAAGGCGCGGGTGGCGAGCATGGACCCGCGGCTCGAACAGGCCGCGCAGGACCTCTACGCCACGCCCTTCCAGACGTTCCTGCGCGTCACCCTGCCGATCGCCGCGCCCGGCATCGCCGCCGGGGCCCTGCTGTCGTTCGCGCTCTCCTTCGACGACTTCGTCATCACCAACTTCAACGCCGGCTCCACTGTGACCTTCCCCATGTACGTCTGGGGAGCCGCGCAGCGGGGCACGCCCGTTCAGATCAATGTCGTCGGCACGGCGATGTTCGCCGTCGCCGTCCTGTGCGTCCTGGCCGGACAGCTGGCGGGACGCCGGAAGAACAGAAGAAGAGGCAGCCGAAGGAGCTGAGAACATGGCCGCTCGTGCCATGAACCCTGCCCAATCACTTTCCGACACCGCTCTGCGCCCCTACTGGCTCGACGACCCCGGCCGGCCCGACCCCCGCCCCGCCCTCGTCGGCGACGAGCACTGCGACCTGCTCGTCGTCGGCGGCGGCTACTCGGGGCTCTGGACCGCCCTCAACGCCAAGGAACGCGACCCCGCCCGCGACGTCGTCCTCATCGAGGCCGAGGAGACCGGCTGGGCCGCCTCCGGCCGCAACGGCGGCTTCTGCGCCGCCTCCCTCACCCACGGCGTCGCCAACGGCCTCGCCCGCTGGCCCGGCGAACTCCCCCTCCTGGAGGAGCTCGGCCGCCGCAACCTCGACGGCATCGAGGACGCCCTCCGCCGCCACGGCATCGACTGCGACTTCGAACGCACCGGCGAGATCGACATCGCCACCGCCCCGCACCAGGTGGCCGAGCTCCGGGAGGCCGCCGAGGAGTACGCGGCGTACGGCATCACCGGCCACGAGTACCTGGACCGCGACGCCCTGCGCGCCGAGGTCGACTCCCCGACCTTCCTCGCCGGCCTCTGGAACCGCGACGGCGTCGCCATGCTGCACCCCGCCAAGCTCGCCTGGGGTCTCAAGCGCGCCTGCCTGGAGCTCGGCGTACGGATCTACGAGCACACCCCGGGCAGCGGGCTGTCCTCGCGCGGCGCCGGCGTCGCCGTCCGCACCCCCTACGGGCGGGTCTTCGCCCGCCGGGCCGCCCTCGGCACCAACGTCTACCCGTCCCTGGTCAAGCGGCTCCGCCCGTTCATCGCCCCGGTCTACGACTACGTGCTCGTCACCGAGCCGCTGACCGAGGAGCAGCTGGCGGCCGTCGGGTGGAAGCGGCGGCAGGGGCTCAGCGACTCGGCCAACCACTTCCACTACTTCCGGCTCACCGCCGACCGGCGGATCCTGTGGGGCGGCTACGACATCGTCTACCACTACGGGGGCGAGGTCCGGGCCGAGTACGACCACCACCCGGCCACCTACCAGCGGCTCGCCGAGCACTTCTTCCGCTGCTTCCCGCAGCTGGAGGGCGTCCGCTTCACGCACGCCTGGGGCGGCGCCATCGACACCTGCTCCCGCTTCTCGGCCTTCTTCGGCACCGCGCACGGCGGCCGGGTCGCCTACGCCCTGGGGTACACCGGACTCGGTGTCGGGGCCACCCGGTTCGGCGCCGACGTCATGCTCGACCTGCTGGCGGGGGAGCGGACCGAGCGCACCGAGCTCGAGATGGTCCGCAGCAGACCGCTGCCCTTCCCGCCGGAGCCGGTGCGGTCGGTGGGGATCGGCATCACCCAGTGGTCGATGACCCGGGCCGACGAGAACGGCGGGCGGCGCAACCTCTGGCTGAAGGCGATGGACAAGGTGGGGCTGGGGTTCGACAGCTGACGTATCCGGCGACGGGTGTTGACCCGCCGGCCGGTGAACCCGGTCGGGGGAATCCCGCCGGAACCGCGTAAGAGCCGTCCGGCCGCCCCCTCCCACCCGTGACGCACCCACACGCGACACGGAGGAGGCAGCGTATGAGCGGCGGCGCGGGGAGGACGAGCGCGGTGGACTGGCTGGCGGCGGCCGCGCCCGATCCCGCGGCCTGCCGGTGGGAGTGGGAGCGCAATCCCTTCGGGATCGCCCTGCTGCCCGCCGGCCGGCTGTGGGACGTCCTCATCCTGCCGGGCGGCCTCGGCCGCCCCACGGCGGACGTCCTGGCCGGGCGGCCCGGCGCGCCGGGGCCGGTGCTCGCCGACGAACGGGCGGGCCGGATCGGCTTCCTGGTGCCGCCCGGGACGGCGGCCCGCTGGCTGGCGACCGGGGTGCGCGGCGCCGGGCGCGGCACCTGGATCGTGGTGCCGCACCCGGTCCGCAACGCCTCCCTGATCCGCTGGCTGGTGCCGCCCGACGGGTCCGGGCTGCTCACCGACCCGGTGGTGCTGGAGCTCGCCCTCCACGAGGCCGCCGCCCGGCTCGCCCGCGGCTGAGCCACCGGGCCAGGCACCACAGCACGAGGACGGCCAGGCACCAGGAGCCCAGGACGTCCAGCGGCCAGTGGTAGCCGCGGTGCACGAGCCCCGCCCCCACCGCCGCGTTGAGCAGCACGTATCCGGCGGCGGCCCGGCGAGACCGGGTGAGCAGCAGCAGCGCGGCGCCGTAGGCCACGGCGGCGGTGGCGGTGTGGCCCGAGGGGAAGAAGCCGTCGTGCGGGCCGGTCCCCATCGCGGGCGGGCCCGGCCGGTCGATCAGCGTCTTGAGCGGGACGACCAGGGCGGGCACCGCCGCCATGGCGAGGGCGGCGGCCAGGGCGTGGGACCACGGCCGGCCGCGCCGCAGGACCGCCCACAGCGCGGCGGCGGCCAGCACCGGGACGGCGACGGAGGCGTTGCCGAGGTCGGCGAGGAACCCGGTGACCGCCCGCGGGAACGCGGCACCGGCGACGGCGCGCCCCACCCGCTCGTCGAGCGCGCGCAGCGGGCCGTGCGCGGCGACCTGCCAGGTGACCAGGGCGAAGAGGACGGCGGACAGCGCAGGGAGGAGGACCCGGCGGCGCCACGGCGCGCCGAAGGCCGACGGCTCCGGAACAGGGGGGGAGGTTCCGAGGCCGCCGGCCTGGCCGGCGTGCCGCTCGTCCCGGGGGGTGTGGAACGGGCGGCCGTCCGATCGGTGAGGAGTCCCGGGGCCCGGCTTGCCGGCGGCCCCGGTGGCGTGCGCGGTGGCACGGCCGCGCCGGCACTGGGGACGTACCGGCGGGGCGTCGTCCGCAGTCCCCTGCGGACGGGGTGTCTCACTCATCTGCAGAAACCGTACGGCAGGGCGGGCGGCGGACGGTAGCCGTGTCACCCGTCCACCACCCGCCCCGCACAGGTTCTTCACGGGCGCGCGTGCAGACGCCCGCGCACGCCGGTCCGGAGCCGGATCCTCAGGCGGTTCAGAGGTTCCCGAGGGCGGCCTCGATGATGTCCAGACCCTCGTTGAGCAGGTCCTCGCCGATGACCAGCGGCGGCAGGAAGCGGAGCACGTTGCCGTAGGTGCCGCAGGTCAGCACCAGCAGGCCCTCGGCGTGGCAGGCCTTGGCCAGGGCGCCGGCCGCCTCGGGGGCGGGGGCCTTGGTCTCCCGGTCCTTGACCAGCTCGATCGCGATCATCGCACCGCGGCCGCGGATGTCGCCGATGACCGGGAACTTCTCCTGCATGACCGAGAGGCGGCCCTTCATGACCTCCTCGATGCGCTTCGCCTTCGCGTTGAGGTCCAGCTCGCGCATGGTCTCGATCGCGCCGAGCGCGCCGGCGCACGCCACCGGGTTGCCGCCGTAGGTGCCGCCGAGGCCGCCCGCGTGCGCCGAGTCCATGATCTCCGCGCGGCCGGTGACCGCGGCCAGCGGAAGACCGCCCGCGATGCCCTTGGCGGTGGTGATCAGGTCCGGGACGATGCCCTCGTCCTCACAGGCGAACCACTGGCCGGTGCGGCAGAAGCCGGACTGGATCTCGTCCGCCACGAAGACGATGCCGTTGTCGTTCGCGAACTTCACGATCGCCGGCAGGAAGCCCTTGGCCGGCTCGATGAAGCCGCCCTCGCCGAGCACCGGCTCAATGATGATCGCGGCCACGTTCTCCGCGCCGACCTGCTTGGTGATCTGGTCGATGGCCTGCGCCGCGGCCTCGGGGCCGCAGTTCTCCGCGCCGGTCGGCCAGCGGTAGCCGTAGGCCACCGGCACCCGGTAGACCTCGGGGGCGAACGGGCCGAAGCCGTGCTTGTACGGCATGTTCTTGGCCGTGAGCGCCATCGTCAGGTTGGTGCGGCCGTGGTAGCCGTGGTCGAAGACGACGACCGCCTGGCGCTTGGTGTACGCGCGGGCGATCTTCACCGCGTTCTCGACGGCCTCGGCGCCCGAGTTGAACAGGGCCGACTTCTTGGCGTGGTCGCCCGGGGTCAGCTCGGCGAGCTGCTCGCAGACCTCCACGTAGCCCTCGTAGGGGGTGACCATGAAGCAGGTGTGGGTGAAGTTCGCCAGCTGCGCCGACGCCCGGCGGACCACGGCCTCGGCGCTGGCGCCCACCGAGGTCACGGCGATGCCCGAACCGAAGTCGATCAGCGAGTTGCCGTCCACGTCCTCGATCACGCCGCCGCCCGCGCGGGTCGTGAACACCGGCAGCACCGAGCCGACGCCCCCGGCGACCGTCGCCGTGCGACGCGCCTGGAGCTCCAGCGACTTGGGGCCGGGGATGGCGGTGACGACGCGGCGCTCCTGGGGGAGGGCCGAGCCTCCGGTCAGTTCGGTCATGGTTGGGCTCCCGGGGGAAGAACGCGGACTTTTGACCGCAGGCTAAGGGCGGGCCCAGGGGCCCGGCATGTTCCGTTGGGGAGTAGTACGGGCGCGCCGTTGTCCGGACGGTACATGGCGGGTCGGGGTGCGACCGGCGCCCCCGCCGGCTCGGGGACTACCCCGAGTCAGCCCTGAGACGGCCCCCAGTCACCCCGGAACTCGGCCCGGAGACGCTGAACTCCCCGCTCAGGGCCGCTAGATTGGCCACGCGACGTCGGTCCGGCCGCAGCCGGGCCGCACGGCGGGCAGGCAGCAGCCGTGGTAGTAGGCAGCAGGAGTGGCGGGACCGGCCGGCGGGGGCAAGGGGCAGCGATGGCATCCGAGGACACGTACGGGGACGCGTACGGGGCACCTCCTTTCCGCGGCGGCCGGGCGGCGCGCCCCGACGGGCCCACGGCCCCGTTCGTCCCGCCGCCTGCTCCGCCGATGGCCCCACCGACCGCTCCGCCGACCGCCCCACC
>NZ_JAIQLH010000118.1 GCF_020037025.1 Streptomyces huiliensis
GACGGGCCCACGGCCCCGTTCGTCCCGCCGCCTGCTCCGCCGATGGCCCCACCGACCGCTCCGCCGACCGCCCCACCGGTCTCCCCGCCGGCGCCGCGCCGCCCGTCGGCGCCCGGCGCGGCGCCCGAGGCCGAGCACCCGTTCCTGACCTGGCTGCGCACCCCCCGGCCGGCCGCCCAGCCCGGCGTCTGGCGCTTCGGCCACCGCCCCAAACCGCCCGAGGAGATCGGCCGCACCCCCGGCCGGCAGCTCGTCGGGGGCGCGGTGATCTCGATGCTGTGCGGGTGGCTGGTCTGGTCGTTGCTGTGGCACGGGTACTTCGGGCCGTACTGGAAGTGGCCGCTCAAGGCGCTGGTGCCCGGCGACTGGGACGAGCTGACCCGCGAGTGGATGCTGTCCTCGTACGTCTACTACGGCCTGTGGTTCTGCGGCCTGGTCGTCCTCTTCGCCCGCATCGGCCGCGTCCCCGAGATCTGGCGCCGCTACGGAGGCCCGGCCTGGTCCTCCCTCAAGCGCCGGACCGGCGTCCGGCTGCCCCCCGCCCTGCTCCCCGAGCGGCCCGACCGGATCCCCCGGCCGCTTCTCGTCCGGCGCGCCGCCCTCGCGCTGGCGGGCGCGGTCGCGGCCTGGGAGCTCTGCTACGACGTCTTCGGGGAAATCTGGCTGTGGCCGCTGATGCGGGTCATCCCGGTCTCCTGGATGCGCCCGCCGATGTATTTCTACGCCACCTACGCCTACTACACCCTCTTCATCGTCCTCTTCCTCACCGCCGCCGCCCGGATCGGCTGCTGGGGCGAGCTCTGGCGCCGGTACAGGGCCCCGGACCGGCCGCCCCGGACCTCCGGCGCGCTCACCGGGCGCGCCGCCCCGCCCGTTCCCGACGAGGACCCGGCCGACTGGCCCCGGCTGCGTGCCGAGGGTGCCCCCGACGCCGCCGAGCGGCTCGCGGCCGACGCCCGCCGGGGCCTGATGAACGACGTGGACCGGGCCCGGATCGAGCGCGCCTGGGAGGCCGTCCGCAACCGGCCCGAGTGGCGGCCCGCCTTCACCGACGCCGTGCTGCGGGCCGGCGCCGCCGCCTGCGCCCACCCGTCCGGCGCGCGCGACCTGCCCGTCCGGGCCGCCCGGCACGACCTGGTCACCGGCCAGGTCCGGATCGGCACCGCCGCCGAGGACCGGCGCAACCCCTACGACCACCGCGGCGTCGGCTGGGCCCTGGAGCCCGGCCTGCTCGGCACCTCGCTGCTCGCCGTCGGCCCCCCCGGCTGCGGCAAGACCGCCGGCCTGGTCCGGCCGGTGCTGGAGTCCCTGTGCCTCCAGGCCCTCGCCGGGCGTGCGGCCGTCGTCGCCGTGGGGGCCGCGGGCACCGCCCTGGCGCCCGACGAGGCGTTCGACGTGGTGATCCGCATCGGCCGGCCGGACTCCGCCTACGACCTCGATCTGTACGGCGGCACCGAGGACCCCGACGAGGCCGCCGCGATCCTCGCCGAGGGGCTCGTCGGCGACCTCGCCGCCGCGCTCCCCGGCGGGGACGGCCGGCGCGCGGCCACCGCCCTCGCCCAGATCCTCGGCCCGTACCACGGCGCCCACGGCCGCTTCCCGTCCGTCCAGGAGCTGCGCGAGCTGCTCGACGGCTCGCCGGCGGCGGTCGACGCGCTCCGCGACCGGCTCGCGGCCACCGGCCAGGGCGCGCTGGCCCGGGAGCTGGACGCCCGCGAGCGGCAGGCGCGGCGGCCCGGTGACCCGGCGCCGATGCTCGCCGACCGCGTCGCGCTCCTCGACCGCCCGGCGTTCGCGGGCTTCTTCGACACCGGCGACCCCAAGCGCACCTTCTCCCTCCGCACCCTGGAGCACCCGCTGCGGGTCCGGATCGACCTGCCGGAGCGCGGCCACGCGGAGGCGTCCCGGATGCTGGCCCGGCTGATCCTCGCCCAGTTCACCGAGTCCGCCGCCGCCCGCGCCGACCGCTCGCTCTTCGCCTGCCTGGTGCTCGACGACGCCACCCACACGGTGACGGCCGAGTCGGTGCGCGGCCTCCAGCGGCTGCGCTCCGCGCACGCCGGCGCGGTCCTCACCCTCCGCACCCTGGACGACGTACCCGAGACGCTGCGCAGCGCCCTGCTCGGCACCGTCGGCTGCCGGATGGCCTTCTCCGGCGTGACCACGTGGGACGGCGCGCGGTTCGCCGAGGTCTGGGGCAAGGAGTGGGTGGAGACCCGCGACGTCACCGACCGCCAGATCATCGCCCACGAGCCGCTCACCCGGGCCCTGCACGTGCTGCGCCGGGTGGTCACCGGCCGCGCGGTCACCGCCCAGTCCGTCACCGTGCGCACGGTGGAGCGCGAGCGCTGGTCCGCGTCCGAACTGGCACACGCGGTGCCGCCGGGGCACGCGGTGCTGTCGGTGACGTCGGTGCGGGGGGTGGCGACGCCGCCGGTGCTGGTGAACCTGCGGGACTGAGGCCCGTCCCGTCTGGGCCGCGGCTTTTGCTCCGCTGAGGCAGAATCGGTCACAGCAGTTCATACGGGACGGCCCGGTCGCCGTGCCGCTTCACCCGAAGGTGCCATGCCTCCCACGCTCGCCTCGCTCGTCCACCACTCCTCCCTCAAGCTCACCGTGCTCGCGGGCCGGGAGCGGCTGGACACCCCCGTCCGCTGGGCGCACGTCAGCGAGCTGGCGGACCCGGTGCCCTGGATGGAGGGCGGCGAGCTGCTGCTGATCACCGCCATGAAGATCGACGCGGCGGACCCGGACACCGTGCGCCCCTACGTCGGGCGGCTGGTCCGGGCGGGCGTCGTCGGCCTCGGGTTCGCCGTCGGCGTCAACTACGAACAGGTGCCGCCCGCCCTCGTCGAGGCCGCCGAGGAAGCCGGGCTGCCGCTGCTTGAGGTGCCCCGGCGCACCCCCTTCATCGCCATCAGCAAGGCCGTCTCCGCCGCCATCGCCGCCGACCAGTACCGGGCCGTGACCGCGGGCTTCGCCGCCCAGCGGGAGCTGACCCGGGCCGCCCTCGGCCCCGACGGCCCCGCCGGGCTGCTCGCCCGGCTCGCCGCGTACGTCGACGGCTGGGCCGCCCTGTACGACGCCTCGGGCGCGGTCGTCGCGGCCGCCCCCGACTGGGCCGCCCGGCGCG
>NZ_JAIQLH010000119.1 GCF_020037025.1 Streptomyces huiliensis
GGCCCGGACGGACGGCGGCAGCGGCGGTGGCGGCAGCGGCGCCGAGGGCGGCCGGGTCCGGGGCGCCGCCGCCGGCCTCGCTCATCCGGCGGCTCCCGGCTCGGCGTCGGCGGCGTCGGTGTCGGTGTCGGTGTCGGCGGCGTCCTTCTCGTCGTCCGCCCCCACGTACACCCGCGGCACCCGCTGCGTGATCCGCGTGATGACCTCGTAGCCGATGGTGCCGGTCGCCCGTCCCCAGTCCTCCGCGGTGGGCTCGCCCCGGTCGCCGGGGCCGAAGAGGACGGCCTCGTCGCCGGGCTCGGCCGTGTCGTCGCCCAGGTCCACCACGAACTGGTCCATGGCGACCCGCCCCGCGATCCGCCGCCGCCTGCCGCCGATCAGCACCTCGCCGGTGCCGGACGCGGCGCGCGGGATGCCGTCCGCGTAGCCGAGGGGGACGAGGGCGAGGGTCGTCTCACCGGGGGTCGTGTAGTGGTGCCCGTACGACACGCCCAGCCCGCCGGGGACCCGCTTCACCGACGCCAGGGAGGCGGTCAGGGTCATCACGGGGCGCAGTCCGAAGTCCGCCGGGGTGCCGACCTCCGGGCTCGGGGATATCCCGTAGACGGCCACCCCGGTGCGCACCAGGTCGAAGTGGGCCTCGGGGAGGGTCAGGGTCGCGGGCGAGTTGGCGATGTGCCGCACCTCGGGGTCGAGGCCCTGGGCCTCCGCGTACGCCGCCGCGTCCCGGAAGACGTCCAGCTGGGCCCGGATGGACGGGTGCCCCGGCTCGTCCGCGCACGCGAAGTGCGACCAGATGCCGGTGACGCGGAGGGCGCCGCCGGCCTCCGCGTCGCGGGCCGCGGCGACCAGCTTCTCCCACTCGCCGGGGGTGCAGCCGTTGCGGCCGAGACCCGTGTCGATCTTGAGCTGGATCCTGGCCGGACGGCCGGCCGCGCGGACCGCCGCCAGCACCTCCTCCAGGGCCCACAGCCCGCTCACCGTGATGTCGACGTCCGCCTCGACGGCCTCCCGGAACGGCCCGCCCGGCGTCCACAGCCAGCACAGCAGCGGGCCTCTGTCGCCCGCCGCGCGCAGCGCCAGCGCCTCGGAGGGCAGGGCCGCACCGATCCAGGCCGCCCCCGCCCGGCGGGCCTCCCGCGCACAGGGCACCATGCCGTGCCCGTACGCGTTCGCCTTGACCACTGCCATCAGCTGCGCCTTGGGGGCAAGGGCCCGCAGAACGCGCACATTGGCCCGCAGCGCGGCCAGATCGACCACGGCACGGGCGCGCATCGGTGTCTCGTTCATCCCGGCCAGTGTCTCAGGCCCCGGCCCCGACGGGCGCGGTCCGGGGGCCGGAGGTGTGGAGCCGGGGGTACGGGACCGGGCGGCGGACACCGCTTCACGGCAGGAGGGCGGGGGTACGGGGACGGCCGCCGGGGGCCCACCAGAACCGCTCCCTAAGGGACCCGCCGGACCCCACCTCGAAGGGGTCCGCCAGGACCGACCCGCAGGAACGCCCCTCAGGGCCACCCCATCCCCGTAAGGGTCACCGATCGCAAAGGCGGGCCACCGATCACCTCGTAAGGGCCACCGATCCCCCACCCGCATGCCCCACCCCCATGCCGCCCCTCCCCGCCCCCAGGGACACTGGACGGCATGAGAACCGGCTTCCGCGTGGACACCGTAAGGGCCGCCGAGCATGCGCTCATGGCCGAACTCCCCGAGGGCGCTCTCATGCAGCGCGCCGCCGCCGGCCTCGCCGCCGCGTGCGCGGGGCTGCTGGGCCGGGTGTCAGGGGCACGCATCGCGCTCCTGGTCGGCAGCGGGGACAACGGGGGCGACGCCCTGTACGCCGGCGCCCGGCTCGCACGCCGCGGAGCCGGCGTGACCGCCGTGCTCCTCACGCCGGAGCGCGCGCACCAGGGCGGCGTACGGGCACTCCTGGCCGCCGGAGGGCGTACGCGGGACGCGGGCCCCGCGGGCATACGCGCCGTCGAGCGGGCCGACCTCGTCATGGACGGCATCGTGGGCATCGGCGGCAAGGGCGGCCTCCGCCCCGACGCGCTCCCGCTGGTCCGCGCGGCCGAGGGCGCCCTCGTCGTCGCCGTCGACCTGCCCAGCGGCGTCGACGCGGACACCGGCGAGGTGCGTGGCGACGCGGTGCGGGCCGACGCGACCGTCACCTTCGGCACGTACAAGCCCGGCCTGCTCGTCGATCCGGCGCGCGAGCACGCGGGGGCGCTGCGCCTGGTCGACATCGGCCTCGGCCCGCACCTGCCCGCCGTCCCGGACGTCGAGGCGCTCCAGCACGCGGACGTCGCCCGGCTGCTGCCGCGCCCCGCCGCGGAGAGCGACAAGTACCGGCGGGGTGTCGTCGGCGTCGTCGCCGGGTCGGCCCGCTACCCCGGCGCGGCGGTCATGTGCGTCGCGGGCGCGCTGCACGGCGGCGCGGGGGCGGTGCGCTACGCCGGCCCGGCGGCGGACGCGGTGATCGCCCGCTTCCCGGAGACCCTGGTCTCCTCCGGCCGGCCCGCCGACGCCGGACGCGTCCAGGCGTGGATCGTCGGCCCGGGCCTGGGCGACGGGACGGAGGCCCGCCGGGCCCTCGACGACGTGCTGTCCTCCGACGTCCCGGTCCTGGTGGACGCGGACGGCCTGCACCTCCTCTCCCCCGGCACCGTCCGCGCCCGCCGCGCCCCGACCGTCCTCACCCCGCACGCGGGCGAGGCGGCGGCGCTGCTCGGCACGGCCCGCGAGGAGGTCGAGGGCGCGCGCCTCGCCGCCGTCCGCGCGCTGGCCGAGCGGTACGGCGCGACGGCGCTCCTCAAGGGCTCCACCACCGTCGTCGCCGCCCCGGGCGGCGGCCCGGTCCGGGTCAACCCCACCGGCACCCCCTGGCTCGCCACCGCCGGCAGCGGCGACGTCCTCAGCGGCCTCACCGGCTCCCTCCTCGCCGCCGGCCTCCCCGGCCCCGACGCGGCCGCGGCCGGCGCGTACCTCCACGGCCTCGCGGCGCGCGCCCTGGGCGAGGCCCCGATCACCGCGATGGGCGTGGCGGAGGCGCTGCGGGGGGCGTGGGAGGACGTGGTGACAGGCTGAGGCGAGAACGTCGGCACAGGGCCCTCGTCCGTCCCGCTGAGAGGCCGAACGCCGTTTACGGACTGGCGCCTTGGCCGCGTGAACCAGAAGCGGCACGGATAGACTGGGCCCGTGAGCCTTGACGAGATTTACCGGCATTTGCGCGAGTACCGGGACGAGCTCGTGCCGCCACCGGGATTCGCCCAGCCGGAGATCAGCGGTGGGCAGATCATCATGATGATGAGCCCGTCCCGGGCCCACGACCTCAACGCCCTGCGCATCCGGCGTCAACTTGACGCCCAGCTCACCGGCGATCTGGTCGCCGTGAATCTGGGAGACGTCGAGGACGTGTCCCTCGGCAAGCTCCGGCGCCCGGATGTGCTTGTCGTCCCGGAGTCCGCCTTCGACGCGGACAGTAGCGCAGAGGACTCACGGGGCATCGACCCCCACGTCGCCCGGCTCGTCGTGGAAATCGTCTCCCCCACCAACCCGGAGAACGACTACGAGGGCAAGCTGCGCGACTACCCCGCCATGGGCGTGCCCCACTATCTGATCGTCGATCCTCGCCGAGCCGTCTGCGTCCACCACTGGCACATCGGTTCCCGTGACGGCGTGCCCGTCTACGAGGGCACGGCTCCCTACGCCTTCGGCGACGACATCACCATCGGCGAATGGACTCTCGACACGAGCGAACTGCGCCGGTACCGGCCGGGTGCCTAGCAGCCGGCTCGCCCCTCCGGAGGGACCTCATGCCCGACGCCCGAAGGGACCCCATGCCCGACGTCCACCTCCCCGTTCCCGCCGCGACGCGCGACCGCCTCGCGGCGGCCGCCGCCGCGGAGGGCCTGCCGCCGCGGGCGTACCTCATGCCCCTGGCCGGCGATCCGGGCCACCCCGCACGAGACACACGAGACGGCGCCCGACCAGACCGAGTCCGGCAGGCACGCCCGGAACGGCTACGACCCGGACCCGGAAAAGGAAGCGCGACTGGACGCGGAGCTCGACCGCCGTATCGCCCGTATCGCCGACGCGTCCGCCACCGGCTCGATTCGGCCGTGACCACCCCGACGCACCCGGTGACACGCACCGACGGCACGCACCGGCGGCACCCCTCACCTCACTCCCCCCGATACGTGAGAAACCGCCCCCGAACCGTCTCCTGATACCCCGTCAGCAAGTGCTCGTTCGCCACCGGCCCCGAGTGCTTGATGTACACCTCCACCCCCCGCAGGTCCCGCAGGAACGCCAGGTCCATGAGCTCGGCCGTGCCCTCGGGGGTGTGCAGGGTGAGGACCTTGAGGCAGGGGTAGGCGGACGGGAGGTGGGAGAGGCCGGTGAGGGAGTCGAGGCCGAGGGAGAGGTGGCGGACGCGGGGCAGGGGCTCGGCGTGCTCCAGGAAGCGCGGGTCCTCGCCCATGATGCTCAGGGTGTGCAGGCCGCGCAGGGTGGCGAGGGCGGCACGGGCGTCCGCCGGGAAGAGGGAGTACTCGAACGAGAGCCGGCGCAGGGCGGGGTGGCCCTCCAGGCGGACCGCCTCCGGCTCCCAGGCGGAGGCCCAGCGGCCGAGGATCAGCTCCTCCAGGCCGGCCGGCAGCCGCAGCCCCGGCAGCTCGCCCTCCGGCTGGAGCCAGTCGAGGTGGAGGGAGCGCAGCCGGGCCATGCCGGGCAGCCGCTCCAGCCCGTCCGGGCGCTCCCGTGACGAGAGCCGGAGACGTTCGAGGGCGCCGCTGGGCACGGCCGCGAGATGGGCGACGCGCCGGGTGTCGGCGATGCGCAGGGACCGCAACGGCGGGGCGTCCCGGAGGAAGCGGAGGTCGATCTCCTCGGGGCTCTCCCTCAGGGACAGGTCCCGCAGTACGGGCGTCACCGCCTCCCGCAGCTCCTCGCTCCGCCACACCCCGCGGCACCACACCTCGGGCCGCCCGCCCAGCCGGGCCAGCTCCCGCAGGTGCGCGACGCTCTTGGCGACGTACGCCAGCCCGTCGTCGTGGGAGAGCCGGCCGATGACGGCGTCGGCGTAGTGCCGAGTGTCGAAGTTGTCCCAGGACCAAGCGAGTTGGGCGCGCACCTGACGGAACGGGTGCCGGGCGTAGCGGGCCAGCAGCGGGATCGCCCGGTCGTCGGCGACCGCCGTCGCGGTGACGACGACCGCGTGCGCCACCTCGTCGCTCAGCCGCTCCCCGTTCGGCCCCTCCGGCCCGGGCAGCAGGTCCAGGACCACCTGCCCCGCCTCCGCCAGCGCCTTCGCCGCCTCGGTGTCGCGCGGCGGCACCAGCTCGGCGGCGGCCCGCTCGACGCGGTCCCGCACGTCCGGGGCGATCTCCGTCGCGTGCTCCAGGCAGGCCGCGGCGAGCAGCCGCAGCCGGTGCCGGTGGTGCTCCTCGCGCTCGCCGCGGTCCAGCAGCATCCGCAGCAGCTCGGCCCGGGCCCGGGGCGGGGCGTGGCCGACGGCCATCCGGAGGACGTCCTCCCACTGGTCGTCGTGGGCGTTGTTGACGAGCAGGTCGAAGTCCCAGTCGTCGACGGCGGCCTGGGCGCCCAGGAAGTCCTGGAAGGTGCGGTGGATGAAGTCCAGCGACTCGGTCGTGGGCTGCCGCAGCAGACCGCTGCGCAGCACGAGGTGGCGGAGGATCTGCTCGGCGCTGCCGCGCGCCGCGACGGCGGGCATGGCGGGCAGCGCCCGCTCCAGGATCTCCACGGCCTTGTGCCACTCGATCTGCGAACGCCCGTTGCGGATCAGCCAGTACGCGATCTTCTGGAGCAGCGCCGGCTGCGCCTGCTCCAGCTCGGGACCCTCCAGCCCCATCGCGATGTCCCGCTCACGGTCGCGCCGGATCAGCAGCAGGTCGAGCGCGGCGCGGTACAACTCCATCCGCCCGTGCGGCAGATAGCCGCGCCGGGACCGGTTGAGGGCGCAGATCAGGGCGCACATCAGCGGGTTGGTGGCCAGCCGGCCGAGGTCGCGCTTGGTGACGACGGCGGCGGCGAGCGCGTCCCGGAAGCCGCGCAGCCGCTCGTCCCGCGTCTGCCCGGCGGCCGTGTGCCAGCGGTCGATGAAGGCGAGGACGTCGCCGCGGCCCATCGGCAGCAGTTCCAGCTCGACGAACCCGGCGTCGGCGAGCCAGCCCTCGCGGACGGCCGACGGCCGCGTGGTGATCATGTAGCGCGCCTCGGGGTACGCGGCGAGCAGGTCCTTCACCCAGGCCAACGTGCGTCTGCGGTCCGCCTCCGGGACCTCGTCCACCCCGTCGATCAGCAGCAGCACCGTGCCCTCGGTGAGCCGGCGCGTCACCCAGCCCCGCGCGGCCGGCAGCCCGGCGAGCGGGCGGGCCGCGGCGGCCAGGAACTCCTCCGGCTGCGGCGGCTCACCGCCGCGGACGAGGTTCCGCAGCGGCAGCAGCAGCGGTAAACAGCCGCTCAAGTGGCCGAGCCCCGGCGGCAGATCGCCGCGCGCGGTGACGGTGGCCAGCCACTGGAGCAGCGTCGTCTTGCCCGATCCCGCCGCGCCGCGCAGCAGCACCCGCCGGTGCCCGGCCAGCGCCTCCTCGGCGCGGCGCGGCGTCGGCTCGGCACGGTCGGGCGGTTCGACGGCCGCGCGCATCCCGAACCCGTCACGGCGCGCGTCCCGCGCCCGGCCGACGAGCTCCAGGCTGAGGTACGCGGTGTCGAGCGGCCACGTCTCGGCCTCGCCGTCGGAGAGGGTCAGCCCGATGATCGTCAGCTCGCCGGACTTCTCGATCACGTACTCGCGGAACCGCCGCTCGAACTCCTCGGTCTCCAGCTGCCTGGGCGTGGCCAGCGACCGGGACTCCGGCTTGTGCCCGGCCAGCAGGCACTCGCTCAGGAACCGGAAGTCCGCCCACAGCGTGGCCGACGGCGTCACGGTCAGCCGCCCGTGCCGCCAGCCCGCCGGGTCCGCGCACACCACGCCGGCGAGCAGCCCGTCCACGAACACGGCCGAGCCGGACATGCCGGCCCACGGCGAACCGCCGTCACCGGGCGGCTCGGGCGCGGCGTACTCGCAGTCCAGGACGTGCCGCCCGCTGAGCAGGTTGCTGCCCGGCTTGAGCGTGCCGAGCAGCTGCTCGGTGTCCAGCTCGCCGTGCCCGTCCCGCTGCACCTGCGGGAATCCGATCGCCTGCGCCCCGGCCCAGGCCCGCAGATCGTACGCCCGCCCCCAGACCAGCGGCTCGAAGCCGGCCGCCACGTCCTCCGGCACGATGTCCCGCTCCGCGACGAGCAGCGCGGCGTCACACCGCCGGCTGTCGTCCCGCGCCCACGCCACCCGGCACACCACCTGCCCCACGCCACCCGGCACGATCACCCGCGGCGCGTCACAGCCGCCGACGACGTGCGCGGCGGTGAGGACGACCCGGGGGGTGAGCAGGTAGCCGCTGCCCTGGGTCTCGCCGAACACCGCGGCGATGCGTTCCTTTGCGGGATGCACGTCCGTCCCTTTCCGCGCTTGCCGCTCTTGAGCGTCAACGCCGACCATACGCGCGGGAGATGGCCTCGGGGCCGCGAACGCGCGGATCGGTGGGGGTGCCCCGGTCCCGCCCCTTCGCCGTTTCCCGGGGGCGAGCCCCCGGACCCCCTGAAACCGCGCTCCGCGCGGTTGTCCTCAAACGCCGGACGGGCTGGATTGTGCCTGAGGTGGCACTTTCAGCCCGTGGGGGTGCCCCTCCGGGGGAGGGACCGGGGCACTACCCCCCGACCACCGCGAACGCCTCCACCTCGATCAACAGATCCGGCCGGAACAAGGCCACGACCTGCACAGCCGAACTCGCCGGCAGGCGCCCCGCGTCCACGAACTCGTCCCGCACCTCCCGGATCACCGGCAGGTGCGCCACGTCCGTCAGGAAGTACGTCAGCTTCACGACGTCGCCGAAGGAAGCCCCCGCCCCGGCCAGACACCGCCGCAGGTTCTCGAACACCTGCCGCGTCTGGGCGCGGATGTCCCCCTCCCCCACCAGCCGCCCGTCTCCGTCGAGGGCGACCTGCCCCGAGATGGCGACCAGCCGGCCGGTCCCGATCACGACGTGGCTGTAGCCGCCGGCGGGGGCGACCCCTTCGGGGGCCGCGAGGTGCGTGAGGTGCGTGGCATCGGTCATGCGCCGCATCCTGCCCGCACGCGCCCCACCCCGCCAGCGCCAAGATCACAACAACAGCGGAAGAATCACGCCTCCGCGATCACCACCGCCGACGCCACCCCCGCGTCATGGCTCAACGACACGTGCCACGACCGCACCCCCAGCAACTCCGCCCGCGCCGCCACCGTCCCGGACACGGTGAGCTCGGGCCGCCCGTGCTCGCCGGTGGTCACCTCCGCGTCCGTCCACAGCAGCCCGGGCGGCGCGCCCAACGCCTTGGCCAAGGCTTCCTTGGCGGCGAACCGCGCGGCCAGGGACGCGATCCCGCGCCGCTCGCCGCTCGGCAGGTACAGCTCGCGCTCGACGAAGAGCCGGCCGGCCATCCCGGGCGTACGCTGCAGCGCCGCGCCGAACCGGTCGATCTCCGCGACGTCGATGCCGACTCCCACGATCATTCGACGGTCACCGACTTCGCGAGGTTGCGCGGCTGGTCGACCTCGTTGCCGCGGGCGGTGGCCAGTTCGCAGGCGAAGACCTGCAGCGGCACGGTCGCGACGAGCGGCTGGAGGAGCACCGGGGTGGCCGGGATCTCGACGAGGTGGTCGGCGTACGGCCGGACCGCCTCGTCGCCGCGCTCGGCGATGACGATCGTCCGGGCGCCCCGGGCCCGGATCTCCTGGATGTTGGAGACGATCTTGTCGTGCAGGACGGACCGCCCGCGCGGCGACGGGACGACGACGACCACCGGCAGGTCGTCCTCGATCAGCGCGATCGGCCCGTGCTTGAGCTCACCGGCCGCGAACCCCTCGGCGTGCATGTAGGCGAGCTCCTTGAGCTTGAGCGCGCCCTCCAGGGCCACCGGGTAGCCGACGTGTCGGCCGAGGAAGAGGACGGTGTTCTTGCCGGCCAGCGAGCGCGCCAGCTCGCGCACCGGCTCCATCGTCTCCAGGACCTCCTCGACCTGCGTCCCGATGCCGTCCAGCTCCCGGATCACGGACTGGATCTCGTCGCCCCACTTCGTCCCGCGCACCTGCCCCAGGTACAGCGCGACCAGGTAGCAGGCGACCAGCTGCGTCAGGAACGCCTTCGTCGACGCGACCGCGACCTCCGGACCGGCGTGCGTGTACAGCACGGCGTCCGACTCCCGCGGGATCGTCGAGCCGTTGGTGTTGCAGATGGCGAGCACCTTCGCGCCCTGCTCGCGCGCGTGCCGCAGCGCCATCAGCGTGTCCATCGTCTCGCCGGACTGCGAGATGGCGATCACCAGCGTGCGCTGGTCGAGGATCGGGTCGCGGTAGCGGAACTCGCTGGCCAGCTCGGTCTCGCAGGGGATGCGGGTCCAGTGCTCGATCGCGTACTTGGCGATCATCCCCGCGTGGTACGCCGTCCCGCACGCGACGATGACGACCTTGTCGACCTCGCGCAGCACGGACGCCGGGATGCGGACCTCGTCCAGCGTCAGCGACCCCGACGCGTCGATGCGGCCCAGCAGCGTGTCGGCGACGGCCTTCGGCTGCTCGGCGATCTCCTTGAGCATGAAGTAGTCGTAGCCGCCCTTCTCGGCGGCGGACGCGTCCCAGTCCACGTGGTACGCCCGGACGTCCGCCGGCGCGCCCTCGAAGTCCGTCACGGTGACCGCGTCCCGGCGCAGTTCGACGACCTGGTCCTGACCGAGCTCGACGGCCTCGCGGGTGTGCGCGATGAACGCGGCGACGTCGGAGGCGAGGAACGCCTCGCCGTCGCCGACGCCCACCACCAGCGGCGAGTTGCGGCGGGCCCCCACGACCACGTCCGGGTCGTCGGCGTGCACCGCGACGAGCGTGAACGCGCCCTCCAGCCGGCGGCAGACCTGCCGCATGGCCTCGGCGAGGTCGCCGCAGGACGAGAACGACTCGGAGAGCAGGTGCGAGACGACCTCGGTATCCGTCTCGGAGGCCAGCGCGTGCCCGCGCTCGGCGAGCTCGGCGCGGAGGGCGGCGAAGTTCTCGATGATGCCGTTGTGGACGACGGCGACCCGCCCGGGGTTGTCGAGGTGCGGGTGGGCGTTGACGTCGGTGGGGCCGCCGTGGGTGGCCCAGCGGGTGTGGCCGATGCCGGTGGTGCCGGAGGGCAGCGGCCGGTCGGCGAGCTCCTTCTCCAGGTTGGCGAGCTTGCCCGCCTTCTTGGCCGCGGCCAGCCCGCCGTCGGCGAGCACGGCGACCCCGGCCGAGTCGTAGCCGCGGTACTCCAGCCGGCGCAGCCCGGCCAACACGACGTCGAGGGCGGACCGCCCTCCCACATAACCCACGATTCCGCACATGGAGTGCAGCGTACGGCCCCGGTGTCACCCCTCGCCGGGCAATCCGCTCAGGGTCGGTCAACGCCCGCGCTCGATGCGGTCGATGGCCTCCTGTACCAGCTCCAGGTACTCGACCTCCTCGCAGCGCGGCTTGCTGCCGAAGTGGTACTGGTCGAGGCAGTCCCCCAGGTCCTGGCCGAGGTCCTCGTCGGGCAGGTCGTCGCAGAGCTCGGCCCGCACCCGGTCGGCGAAGGCGTCACCCGCGTCGTGCGTCCCGGCGTGCGCCCCGGGGTGTACGCCGGACGCGCCGGCGCGGGGGCGCGTGACGCGGTGGAAGGTCTTGCGGATGAGCCGGAGAACGAGCCGGAGAACGAACACGGGGGTCCCTCGCAGGATGCCGGGGCGGCCGAAGGGTGGGACCGTATTCCTGACCCGCGAGTAGGTACAGGGCCCGCGCCGGATCTTCACTCCCCCGCGCCGCCGGGTCCCCTACGGGTACCCCGCAGGCCCCAGAAGATCCCCGAACTTTCCGCCTGACACCCCACTGGCGCCCCGCTCGTCCCCCGAACCCCACACCCCGCAGTGATCGCCCCGCGCCTCCCGCGCACAATGGGCCCCGTGCCGACCACCCCAGAGCAGCCGCAGCAACGACGCCGCACGGCTCCCTCCTCCGCACACCAGTCGTCGCTCTTCGTCGACCTGACCCGTGCCGAGTGGAGCGCGCTGCGCGAGAACACGCCCCTCCCCCTCACCGCGGAGGAGGTCGAGCGCCTGCGCGGGCTCGGCGACGTCGTCGACCTGGACGAGGTCCGCGACGTCTACCTGCCGCTCTCCCGGCTGCTCAACCTCTACGTGGGCGCCAGCGGCAGCCTGCGCGGCGCGCTGAACACCTTCCTCGGCGAGAAGGGCGCCCAGCGCGGCACACCGTTCGTCATCGGCGTCGCCGGCAGCGTCGCGGTCGGCAAGTCGACCACGGCCCGGCTGCTGCGCGCCCTGCTGGCCCGCTGGCCCGAGCACCCGCGCGTCGAGCTCGTGACCACGGACGGCTTCCTGCTCCCCAACGCGGAGCTCCAGCGCCGCGGCCTGATGTCCCGTAAGGGCTTCCCGGAGTCGTACGACCGCCGGGCCCTGACGCGTTTCGTGGCGGACGTGAAGGCGGGGAAGGACGAGGTGTCCGCCCCCGTCTACTCCCACCTGATCTACGACATCGTCCCCGACGAGCGGCTCACCGTGCACCGCCCGGACATCCTGATCATCGAGGGCCTCAACGTCCTCCAGCCCGCCCTGCCCGGCCGCGACGGCCGCACCCGGGTCGGGCTCGCGGACTTCTTCGACTTCAGCATCTACGTGGACGCGCGGGCCGAGGACATCGAGCGCTGGTACTACTCACGCTTCAAGAAGCTCCGCGAGACGGCCTTCCAGGACCCCGACTCGTTCTTCCGCCGCTACACCCAGGTCTCGGAGGAGGAGGCGCTGGCCTTCGCCCGCCGCAACTGGCGGACCATCAACAAGCCCAACCTCCTGGAGAACGTCGCCCCCACCCGCGGCCGCTCCAGCCTCATCCTCCGCAAGGGCCCCGACCACAAGGTCCAACGCCTCTCGCTGCGCAAGCTCTGACCCCGGGACGCCCCCATGCTGCACGTACGGATGCTCACCCCCGCCGACCGCACGGAGGAGGTCGTCGCCCTCGTCGAGGGCGTCACCGGAACGACCCACCTCGCCGTCCTCGCCGGCGCCGCCCGCGACCCGCGCGGCGACGTCGTCCTCTGCGACGTGGCCCGGGAGGCCGCCGACGAACTCCTGGAGGTGCTGCGCACGGCCGGCGTCCCCGAGTGGGGCGCCGTCACGGTCGACGACGTGGGCCTGACGCTCTCGCGGCGGGCCGACGCCGCGGAGGAGGCGGCCCCCGGCGAGGGCGCGGACGCGATCGTGTGGGAGTCGCTGGTCGAGGAGACCCACGAGGAGTCCACGCTGACCTTCACCTTCCTCGCGTTCCTCACCCTGGCCACCATGCTCGCCGCCTGCGGCGTGATCATCGACAGCGCCATCCTCATCGTCGGCGCGATGGCGGTGGGCCCGGAGTTCGGCCCGCTGGCCGGGCTGTGCACGGCGATCGTGCGCCGCGCGCCGCGGCTGGCCCGGCAGTCGCTCGCGGCGCTGCTGGTGGGCTTCCCGGTGGCGATGGCGGTCACCGGCGGCTTCAGCCTGCTGATGGACTGGCTGGGCCTCTTCCACGAGGCGCGGTTCCTCGCGGCCCGCCCGCAGACCGCGTTCATCTGGCAGCCGGACGCCTTCTCGTTCATCGTCGCGTTCCTGGCCGGCGCCGCCGGCGTCCTCTCCCTGACCTCCGCCAAGTCGGGCGCCCTCATCGGCGTGGCCATCTCCGTCACCACCGTCCCGGCCGCCGCCAACGCGGCCGTGGCCCTCTCCTACGGCAACTGGACGGAAACCCGCGGCTCGGCGGTCCAGCTGGGCCTGAACCTGCTGGGGATCGTGGCGGCGGGGACGCTGACGCTGCTGGGCCAGAGATGGTTCTGGTCCCGCAGACGATCCAGCCCGTCCGGCGTTTGAGGACACGCGGCGCAGCCGCTTTCGGGGTCTGGGGGCTTGCCCCCGGGAAACGGCGAAGGGGCGGGACAGGGGCACCCCCCCACCCCGCCCCCGGCGGCACCCGAACCGCGCCCTACCCGAGCGCGGACTTCACCACATCGGCGAGCCGCTGGGCGACAGCCCGAGCCTGCTCGATATCGGCGGCCTCCACCATCACCCGCACCAGCGGCTCGGTCCCGGAAGACCGCAGCAGCACCCGCCCGGTAGCCCCGAGCTCCCGCTCCGCATCCGCGACAGCCTCGGCAAGCTCCTGCGAGGACCCGACCCGGGACTTGTCGACGTCCCGGACGTTGATGAGCACCTGCGGCAGCCGCTCCATGACCCCGGCCAGCTCCCGCAGCGGCCGCCCCGAAGCCGCGACCCGAGCGGCCAGCATCAGCCCGGTCAGCGTGCCGTCACCGGTCGTCGCGTGGTCGAGGACGATGACGTGCCCGGACTGCTCGCCGCCGAGGGCGAAGCCGTTGGCCTTCATCTCCTCCAGGACGTAGCGGTCGCCGACCGAGGTCTGGACGAGCTCGACGCCCTCCCGCTCCATGGCGAGCTTGAAGCCCAGGTTGGACATGACGGTGGCGACGACGGTGTTCTTCCGCAGCGAGCCCGCCTCGCGCATCGCGAGCGCGAGGACGGCGAGGATCTGGTCCCCGTCGACCTCGGCGCCGGTGGCGTCCACGGCGAGGCACCGGTCGGCGTCACCGTCATGGGCCACACCAAGATCCGCGCCGTGCTCGACGACCGCGGCCCGCAGCTTGTCCAGGTGCGTGGAGCCGCACTCGTGGTTGATGTTGAGCCCGTCGGGGTCGGTGCCGATGGTGACGACCTCGGCGCCGGCCCGCGAGAACGCCTCGGGCGAGACGCGGGAGGCCGCGCCGTGCGCGCCGTCGATGACGACCTTGAGGCCGTCGAGGCGGTTGGGGAGGACGCCGATCAGGTGGGCGACGTAGTTGTCGAAGCCCTGGTCGTAGTCGCGGACGCGGCCGACGCCGGCGCCGGTGGGCCGGTCCCAGGGCTCGCCGGTGGCGTGCGCCCGGTACGTCCGCTCGATCCGGTCCTCCAGCTCGTCGGCGAGCTTGTGGCCGCCGCGGGCGAAGAACTTGATCCCGTTGTCGGGCATCGCGTTGTGGCTGGCGGAGAGCATGACGCCCAGGTCGGCGCCGAGCGCGCCGGTCAGGTACGCGACGGCGGGCGTCGGCAGCACGCCGACCCGCAGCACGTCCACGCCCGCGCTGGCCAGCCCGGCCACCACGGCGGCCTCCAGGAACTCCCCGGACGCCCGCGGGTCGCGGCCCACCACCGCCACCGGGCGATGGCCTTCGAACGTCCCCGCCTCGGCGAGCACGTGCGCCGCGGCGACCGACAGGCCGAGCGCGAGCTCGGCCGTCAGATCGGCGTTGGCGACGCCGCGCACACCGTCCGTACCGAAGAGTCGTCCCACTGGTGTCCTCCGAAAAACGCGGGAGAGCGGGGCCCCGGAGGGAGCCCCTTGTACTTGAGCCTTGTACTTGAGGTGTCGAGCCCTGGGCCAAAGCGTTGCCGCCAGGTGACCGAAGTCTCCCAGGTATACGGGGTACCCGCCCCGGGTGGCCCGTACGAGTGACCCGTGACCCGTACGGGTGACGCGAACCGGCAGGCGCTGCATAGCCGAACGCCCCGGCAGCACGGATCGTGCCGCCGGGGCGTTCGAGCAGAAGCAGCGAACCGCCGGATTAGCGCTTGCTGTACTGCGGAGCCTTGCGGGCCTTCTTGAGACCGGCCTTCTTGCGCTCGACCGCACGGTCGTCGCGCTTCAGGAAGCCGGCCTTCTTCAGCGCGCCGCGGTTGTTGTCGACGTCGGCCTCGTTGAGGGCACGGGCCACGCCGAGGCGCAGGGCGCCGGCCTGGCCGGAGACGCCGCCACCCGAGATGCGGGCAATGACGTCGTAACGGTCGTCGAGCTCGAGCACCTTGAAGGGCTCGTTGACTTCCTGCTGGTGCACCTTGTTGGGGAAGTAGTCCTCAAGGGTGCGACCGTTGATCTTCCACTTGCCGGAGCCCGGAACGATCCGGACACGGGCGATGGCGTTCTTGCGACGGCCCAGGCCGGCGGCCGGCTGCGGGTCGCCGAAGCGGCTCGCGAGGGACTCGGAGGTGTACTCCGACTCCACGACCTCGGTCTCGGTGGTGTACTCCTCGACGCCCTCGACCGGCATCTCGGCGGTGGTCTCAGCCACGATTCTCCTCAGACTTTCTGGTTCGGCGGTGGCCGGGACTTAGCCCTGCTTGACCTGGGTGATCTCGAACGGCTGCGGCTGCTGGGCGGCGTGCGGGTGCTGGTCGCCCGAGTAGACCTTCAGCTTCGAGAGCATCTGACGGCCGAGGGAGTTCTTGGGCAGCATGCCCTTGATCGCCTTCTCGACGGCCTTCTCGGGGTTCTTGTCGAGCAGCTCGTCGTAGCGGACGGAGCGCAGACCACCCGGGAAGCCAGAGTGGCGGTACGCCATCTTCTGGGTCTTCTTGTTGCCGGACAGGTGGACCTTGTCGGCGTTGATGATGACGACGAAGTCACCCATGTCCATGTGCGGGGCGTACACGGGCTTGTGCTTGCCGCGCAGCAGGGAGGCGGCCTGGGAGGCCAGACGGCCCAGGACGACGTCCTGCGCGTCGATGATGTGCCACTGGCGCTGGACATCGCCGGGCTTGGGGCTGAACGTACGCACGGTCGTAGCCTTCGCTTCTTCAGTGAGTGTGGGTCCTGACACGGTCCGCATGAACGATCACGCGGGCTTGGCCGCACGCCGGGGACGCAACCCGTGTGCCGGCCGCCGGCGATCGACCTGGCGGACAAGCGTAAGGGCCCCTCGCGTGAGAACGACCAAGCCAATACGCATAACGAACTCGTAGAGTACCGGGCGCCCACCCACGGGGTCAAAACACATGGTCCCACCGGCGGCGGATCCCAGGCCCCCCACGGGCCTCACCGCACCCGCGCGACCCGCTTCTCGTCCCACACCGGCTCCGAGGCTTCCCGCACCCGGCCATCCGCCCCGAAGACCAGAAAACGATCGAACGCACGCGCGAACCAGCGGTCGTGCGTGACGGCGAGCACCGTCCCCTCGTACGCCTCGAGCCCCTGCTGCAACGCCTCCGCGCTCTCCAGGTCCAGGTTGTCCGTCGGCTCGTCCAGCAGCAGCGCCGTGGTGCCCGCGAGCTCCAGCAGCAGGATCTGGAAGCGGGCCTGCTGCCCGCCGGAGAGCCGCTCGAAGAGCTGGTCCCCTTGCCGGTCGAGCTCGTAGCGGCGCAGCGCGGACATCGCGCCGCCGCGGTCCTTGGCGTGCTCCGTCCACAGGATGTCGACGAGCGTGCGGCCCAGCAGCTCCGGGTGCGCGTGCGTCTGCGCGAAGTGGCCGGGGACGACGCGGGCGCCCAGCTTCCACTGCCCGGTGTGCGCGACGTCCTCCCCCGCCAGCAGCCGCAGGAAGTGCGACTTCCCCGACCCGTTCGACCCGAGGACGGCGACCCGCTCCCCGTAGAAGACCTCCAGGTCGAACGGCTTCATCAGGCCGGTCAGCTCCAGCCCCGCGCAGGTCACGGCCCGTACGCCGGTCCGGCCGCCGCGCAGCCGCATCCGGATGTCCTGCTCGCGCGGCGGCTCGGGCGGCGGGCCCGCCTCCTCGAACTTGCGCAGCCGGGTCTGGGCGGCGGCGTAGCGGGAGGCCAGCTCGTGGCTGACCGTGGCGGCCTGCCGCAGCGAGAGCACCAGCTTCTTCAGCTGGGCGTGCTTCTCGTCCCACCGCCTGCGCAGCTCCTCGAAGCGGGCGAAGCGCTCCTTGCGGGCCTCGTGGTACGTGGCGAAGCCGCCGCCGTGCACCCAGACGTCGCTGCCCGCCGGACCCGGCTCGACGCTGATGATCTTCTCGGCGGAGCGCGCGAGCAGCTCACGGTCGTGCGAGACGAAGAGAACCGTCTTCTTCGTCTCCCGCAGCCGCTCCTCCAGCCAGCGCTTGCCGGGGACGTCGAGGTAGTTGTCCGGCTCGTCCAGCAGCAACACCTCGTCGGTGCCGCGCAGCAGCGACTCCAGCACCAGACGCTTCTGCTCGCCGCCGGAGAGGGTGCGCACCTGGCGCCACTGGGCCTGCTCGTAGGGCACGCCGAGCGCGGCCATGGTGCACATGTCCCACGTGGTCTCGGCCTCGTAGCCACGCGCCTCGGCCCAGTCGGACAGGGCCTGCGCGTACGCCATCTGCGCGGCCTCGTCGTCGACCGTCATGATCGCGTGCTCGGCCGCGTCGACGGCCGCGGCGGCCTCCCGGATCCGCGGCGGCGCCACCGAGACCAGCAGGTCGCGCACGGTCCGCTCGTCCCGGACGGACCCCACGAACTGCGGCATCACCCCGAGCCCGCCCCCGACGCCGACCGTCCCGCCGTGCGGCTGGAGGTCCCCGGCGATCAGCCGCAGCAGCGTCGTCTTCCCAGCACCGTTGGCACCGACCAGCGCCACGGCGGCCCCTTCACCGACCCGGAAGGACACGTCCCCCAGCAGCGGCCGGCCATCCGGCAGGTAGTACTCGACGTGCGCGACCTCGACATGCCCCATAGCGCGCATTGTGTCGGCTTTCCGGGACGCCACCAACCGGTTTACCCGGCGGGCGCCCGGTCTACGATGCGCCCCATGAGCTTTGGGCAGGGGGAGCCGGGCGGTGGGACGCCGGACTGGGCGGCGCTCGCCGAGGACACGGCGGCGCGCGACCGCCGGCGGAAGCTGCTGATGATCGGCGGCGGGGTACTGGCGGCCGGCGGGGTGGCGGCGATCGTGGCCACCGCGATCGTGCGGTCGGACGGCGACGGCGGGAGCGGCGGGGGCGGCCGGAAGGCCGCCGGGGCCTCCACGGCGCCGAGCACCCCCGGGACGCCCGAACCCACCTTCGCCCCGGTCGCCCCGCCCGCCCCTCAGGACCCGCGGGCCTTCATCTCCAGCGCGGAGAAGGACAAGGCCCCGCTGACCACCGGAACGCTGTTCCCGGACGCGAAGACCGTCCTCTCCGGCCGGACGTACGAGCGGACCGCCACCTCGGCCACCACCGACTGCGCCTCCGCCACCCAGGGCGCCCTCGGGTCCGTCCTGTCGTCCCACGGCTGCCGCCAGGTGCTGCGCGCCACGTACCTACGCGACGGGGTGGCCGTCACCGTCGGCGTCGCCGTCTTCGACACCAAGGCCGCCGCAGACAAGGCCAAGGCCCAGTCGGCGGGCAACATCGCCGCGCTCCCCGGCGACGGCGCCCCCGCCTTCTGCCGGGCCACGGCCTGCCGGCTGACCGCCAACGCGGAGGGGCGGTACGCCTACTTCACGGTGGCGGGTCACGCCGACAACCGGCCGGTGAGCGACTCCGACACGACGGCGCTCGGCGCGGGCCGCGACATCTCGACGTACGCCTTCGGGCGCATCCTCGCCCGGGGCCGGGCGGCGGCTGCCGCGGCGGCGGCGTCCTCGGTCACGCACTGACGGCTGCCGTCGGGTGGGGTTGCCCCGGTCCCGCCCCTTCGCCGATTCCTGGGGCCGCGCCCCAGACCCCGCTTGTCGCGGCTTCGCCGCTCGTCCTCAAACTCCCCCAGAGGGGGCACCCCCAACGGGCTGGATGGTGCCGTCTCGGGCGCGCACTTCAGCCCGTCCGGCGATTGAGGACAACCGCGCGGAGCGCGGTTCTGGGGGTGCGGGGGGGCAGCCCCTGCAAGAAACGGCGAAAGGGCGGGACCGGGGCACCCCTACCCGGCGGCCCCTACCCCTCGTCCCCCTGCGGCAGCACGCCCGGCGAACCCCCCTTGCCGTCCCCGCCGTCCGCACGGGCCGCCTCCACCCGCCGCACCTGAGCGACAACCAACCGCTCAGGAATCTCCGCCCGCGCAGGATCCCCAAGACTGGTCGCGAAGAACATGGAAAGCACCTCCCCCGACCGCACCACAGTGATCAGCGTCGGCGCCTCCTCCACCGCGTTGGCGAGCCGGTAGGCCACCGCCTCGTCCCCCAGCCGCGGCGCCGCCGCCGTCTCGACCGCGTCGAACACCTGCCGCTCGCCCTCACCGGTCCGCATCGCGAAGCCGCCCGCGCAGGCGGCCGCCGCGTCGCGCAACCCGTCGAGGGTGGCCGCCGCCTCGCCGGGCCGGTACTCGGCGATCCGGACGGTGCCGAGCAGGCCCTCGTCGGGGCCGTCCTGCTCGCCCGCGAACGTGCTGACCACCGAGCCCAGCGGCTGCGGCTGCGGGCGGGAGCCCAGCGCCGTTGCCAGGGGCCGGCAGTCGGCGCTGTCGGCGGTGGGCGTGCCGCGGCCGGCCGCGCCCGGCGGCGCCTGCTCGATCACCAGCCCGGGGACCTCGTCCTTCGCCAGTTCGACACCGCGGAGCCGTTCCGTCCGCCGGTCGTCGCCGCTCACCGCCGGCCCCTCGGTCTCCTCCGGCTCGCCGGGCTCCCCGGGGGCCGGGGCCGGGCCCCGGCCGCGCGCGTCCGCGGCCCCCACCGTGCGCTTCCCGTCGCCCTCGTGCCCGGCTCCGCCCCCCGCGCAGCCGACCACCGGCACCAGCATTCCCACCGTCACGACCGCACACAGCGCGGCCGCCGCTCTCGCCTTCACGCACCCCACCCTTCCAGTCACCCGGGGCCCGCGGCCGTCACGCCACACCGGCGTCTCTCGCAGCCCCCGCGTCCCGCCCCGCACTCCGGCCGCCGGTGGTCCCTCCGGCGTCCGTTCCCCCTGCGGAACGACACGATCACGTCGAGCCTCCAGAATGAGCGGACGGCGCCACGATTGACGCACGGAGACGTCACAGCGCGAGCACGAAATGCGAACGCGCGTACGAAAACCAACCCGGGCAGTCACCCCGCGCGCCCTCGGTTCACCCCCGGCACGGCCCCCGCCCACCACCGCCCGAGGCGTGACAGAGGCCACAATGTAGGCTGCCCAGGCAACCGATCCCCCTGTCGGCGGTCTCATCCGGTACAGGCCGGTCGTCCACGACCGGTCAGGCAGGGGACGGACCCCGAGTACCCAGGCCAGGGGGAAGGACGGACGCGGCGCCGGCAGAGGCGTGCCGCGCACACACCGCCATGAAGATCTCTTTCCTGTTGCAGAACGCGTACGGCATCGGCGGCACCATCCGCTCCACGTTCAACGTCGCCAGTGCGCTCGCCGCCCGGCACGACGTGGAGATCGTGTCGATCCTGCGGACCGGCAAGGTCCCCAGGCTGCCGCTCCACCCCAAGGTCAAGCTGGTCAACCTGATCGACACCCGTGAGGACCACGGGGCCGACCGCGACGACCCGCTTCTGTCGCAGGACAGCGCCTACATCCCGCCCAAGGAGGCGAAGGGCGCCCACTTCAGCGCCCTCACCGACCGCCGGGTGGCCGACCACCTCGCCGAGACGGACGCCGACGTCGTCGTCGCCACCCGCCCCGGCCTGGTGATGTACCTGGCCGGCTTCGGCCAGGACCGCTACCTGAAGATCGGCCAGGAGCACCGGATCTACGGCACCCACGAGCCGAACATCCGCGCCGCCCAGGACCGCGCCATCCCGCACCTGGACGCCCACACCACCGTCTCCGAGGCGGACGCCCGCACCCACCGCGAGCAGTTCCCCGACGTCAAGACGAAGATCATCTGCATCCCCAACGGCTGCCCGCCCTCCGAGGTCGAGCCCGCCGACCCGGCCACCAAGCTCGTCGTCGCCGCCGGCCGCCTCATCCCGGTCAAGCGCTACGACCTGCTGGTCGCCGCCTGGGCCACCGTGCACGCCAAGCGCCCCGACTGGAACCTGCGGATCTACGGCCGCGGCCCCGAACTGGCCAAGCTCCGCGCCCAGATCGAGCGTCTGGACCTCACGGAAACGATCACTCTCATGGGCGCCCACTCGCCCATCGAGACCGAGTGGGCCAAGGGCTCCATCGCCGCCGTCACCTCCCGCGAGGAGTCGTTCGGCATGACGATCGTGGAGGCCATGAACTGCGGCGTCCCCGTCGTCGCCACCGACTGCCCGCACGGCCCCGGCGAGATCATCAGCGACGGCAAGGACGGCCTCCTCGTCCCCGTCGGCGACAGCGAGGGCATCGCCAAGGGCCTGCTCAAGCTCATCGAGGACGACGAGCTGCGCCGCGTCATGGGCGCCGCCGCCAAGGTGTCCGCCCAGCGCTACGCCCCCGAGCAGATCGCCGACGCCTACGAGGCCCTGATCCGCAGCCTCGGCGTCGACACCTCGGCGAAGCCGGCCGCCGGCCAGGCCGCCGCGGACAAGACCGCCCCGCTCGGGCAGAGCCTGCGCCGCACCGTCGGGAAGATCATCCGCCCGCTGCGCGCCCGCCCGGTCGCCCAGCCGGCCCGCAAACCGGTCTCCGAGGCGCTGAAGGAGATAGTCCGCCGCCCGCTGAAGGCCACGGCCTCCACCCGCGTCGACGCCGACGGCAACATCGTCGTCTCCGTCGACGGCAAGGGCCTGGCCGGCGACGACCTCTCGCTGACCGTCACCCGCCGCAAGGAGGGCAAGCCGATCAGCGTCCCCCTCGCCACCCCCGCCACTCCGGACGCGCCCTACACCGCCGTCCTGGACCGCTCCACGCTGCGGCTGGGCGAGGGCCGCTGGGACCTGCACGTCGTCCGCGACGAGGACAAGGCCCGCCGCCGCGTCGTCTCCCACCTGGCCGAGGGCAAGAACCTGCTCGGCCTGGAGCCGCTGCCCGGCGCCCCGTTCACCTGGATGATCGCCTACCCGACGGTCGACGGGTACCTGGCCCTGCGCGCCTGGCACCGCCCCGCGCACGCCGAGGCGCTGTCGATCCGTCAGACGGAGACGTCGATCACGGTCCAGGGCCGGCTCTACGGCACCGCGTTCACCGAGGACACCAAGCCGTTCGTCATCGGCACCCCGCGCACGGAGTCCGCGGCCGACATCTCGGCCGAGGTCACCGTCCTGGACCAGACGTCCTTCCGCTTCACCCTGCGCACCTCCCAGCTCAAGGCGGCCCGCGGCGACGAGGGCGCGATCTGGGACCTGGCGCTGCGGCTGGCGGGCGACGCCGAGCCGGTGCGGATCGGCCGGATCGTCGGCGACATCGTCGACCGCAACAAGACCGACATCTACCCGACGGTCGGCGGCGTCCGCCCGTACCTCACCGTCAACAGCGACCTGGCAGTCAACTGCCCGGCCGCCGAGACGAAGTGACGATTTAAAAGCAGCGACGGACTAGCAGCAACCGTCGGAACGACCGGGGAGCGTGCGCTTGTTGCGCGCTTCCCGGTTGCGGGCCGCGAGCTCGGAGTCGGCCGGGTAGCCGACCTCCTCCAGCGTCAGCCCGTGCGGCTTCACCACGTGCACCGCCGAGTCCCGCACCCCGGCCGCCAGCACCTTCCCCGGCCAGTCCACCGGCCGGTGCCCGTCGCCGACGAACAGCAGCGCGCCGACGAGCGACCGCACCATGTTGTGGCAGAACGCGTCGGCCTTCACGGTCGCGGTGATCACCCCGTCCGCGTCCCGCTCCCAGTCCAGCCGCTGGAGCGTACGGATCGTCGTGGCGCCCTCGCGCTTCTTGCAGTACGCGGCGAAGTCGTGCTCGCCGACGAGGCGTTCGGCCGCCGCGTTCATCGCGTCGACGTCCAGCGGCCAGTCGTGCCACAGCACGTGCCCGCGCAGCAGCGGGTCCACACCGGCCGGGTGGTCCACGACCCGGTACGCGTACCGGCGCCAGATCGCGGAGAACCGCGCGTTGAATCCGGCGGGCGCCTCCGCCACGCGCCACACCCGCACGTCGTGCGGCAGCCGGCCGGCCAGCCGGCGCAGCAGCTTGTCCTCGTGCTCGGCCCACACCTCGACGGGCAGGTCCACGTGGGCGACCTGGCCGCGGGCGTGCACCCCGGCGTCCGTCCGGCCGGCGACCGTCAGCTCGTACGTCACCTTGGACCGCGTCACGGTCCGGATGGCGTCCTCAAGCTCACCCTGCACCGTCCGCTGGCCCTCGCGCTGCTTGGCCCAGCCGGAGAACCCCTTGCCGTCGTACGACAGGTCCAGCCGCACCCGGACGAAACCGGGCTCCACCTCGTCACTCACCGAGTGCTCCCTCTCAGAATGCGGGACGGGCCCGCCCCCCGAAAGGGGCGGGCCCGTCACTGACACGTCAGACGCGTCAGGCGTCCTTCGACTCCTCGGCCGGAGCCTCGGCGGCGGCCTCGGACTCCTTGACCGCACGCTTGGTGGCGGCCTCGGCCTCGGCGACGGTCGCCTTCTTGGCGATCTCGCCCTCGACCAGCTCGATCACGGCCATGGGAGCGTTGTCGCCACGGCGGTTACCGATCTTGGTGATGCGGGTGTAGCCACCCGGACGCTCGGCGTAGCGCGGAGCGATCTCGGTGAAGAGGGTGTGGACGATGCCCTTGTCGGTGATCGTCTGCAGCACCTGGCGACGGTTGTGGATGTCGCCCTTCTTCGCCTTGGTGATCAGGCGCTCCGCCACCGGACGCAGGCGACGGGCCTTGGCCTCGGTGGTGGTGATGCGGCCGTGCTCGAAGAGCGAGCGGGCGAGGTTCGCCAGCATCAGCTTCTCGTGCGCGGCACCGCCGCCCAGACGGGCACCCTTGGTGGGACGCGGCATGGTGTTTCTCCTTGGTGTCTGCCCCGGCCGTATCAGGTACCGGAGTCAGTATCCGAGCGGGCGGTCGCCCGTCGGAGATCCGAGCCTCTTTCGGGGCCCGGAAGGGCCCGCGCCCCGAGGGGCGCGGGGAACTGCGCGACCAGCCGAAGCCGGCCGGCAGCCGAAATCAGGCCGTGAGGCCCGAGCTCAGTACTGCTCGGTCTCGACGAAACCCGCGTCCGCGTCGTCGTCGGCGCCAAAAGCGTCGGCGGCCGCGGTCGGGTCGAAGCCGGGAGGCGAGTCCTTCAGCGCGAGGCCCATACCGGCCAGCTTCGCCTTGACCTCGTCGATCGACTTCGCACCGAAGTTGCGGATGTCGAGCAGGTCGGCCTCGGAGCGGGCGACGAGCTCACCCACGGAGTGGATGCCCTCGCGCTTGAGGCAGTTGTACGACCGAACGGTGAGCTCCAGCTCCTCGATCGGCAGCGCCAGGTCGGCGGCCAGGGCGGCGTCCGTCGGGGACGGGCCCATGTCGATGCCCTCAGCGTCGATGTTCAGCTCGCGGGCGAGACCGAACAGCTCGACCAGGGTCTTGCCGGCGGACGCCATGGCGTCGCGCGGGCGCATGGCCTGCTTGGTCTCGACGTCGACGATCAGCTTGTCGAAGTCGGTGCGCTGCTCGACTCGGGTCGCCTCGACCTTGTAGGTGACCTTGAGGACCGGCGAGTAGATGGAGTCGACCGGGATCCGGCCGATCTCCTGGCCCACCTGCTTGTTCTGGACGGCGGAGACGTAGCCGCGACCGCGCTCGACGGTCAGCTCCATCTCCAGCTTGCCCTTGGCGTTCAGCGTCGCCAGGACCAGGTCGGGGTTGTGCACCTCGACGCCGGCCGGCGGGGCGATGTCCGCGGCGGTGACCAGGCCGGGGCCCTGCTTGCGCAGGTACATCACGACCGGCTCGTCGTGCTCCGAGGAGACGACCAGCTGCTTGATGTTGAGGATGAGGTCGGTGACGTCCTCCTTGACACCCGGCACGGTGGTGAACTCGTGCAGGACGCCGTCGATGCGGATGGACGTGACCGCCGCACCCGGGATCGAGGAGAGGAGCGTACGACGCAGGGAGTTGCCGAGGGTGTAGCCGAAGCCCGGCTCCAGCGGCTCGATCACGAACCGCGAGCGGAACTCGTCGACGACCTCTTCGGTCAGCGAGGGACGCTGAGCGATCAGCATGCGATGAATCCTTCAGTCATGGACACCCACTATTTGATGTCCTGAGGTACTGCAAGGGTACGGGCGGCACGGCCCCGAGGAGCCGTACCGCCCGAACGCCGTCTCAAGCGGCGCGATGACACCAGGGTCCGAAGACCCCAGGATCAGACGCGGCGACGCTTGGGGGGACGGCAGCCGTACTGCGACACCCGGGGGGATAACCCCCGGACCCCCAGCCGGCGCCCGTCCGTCCCGGCCGCGACGTCAGACGCGGCGACGCTTGGGGGGACGGCAGCCGTTGTGCGGGGTCGGGGTGACGTCCTGGATGGAGCCCACCTCGAGACCGGT